>DATGCB010000542.1:0-2590 GCA_035312365.1 Eudoraea sp.
CGCTAAAAGTGAGATTTGCCCTTGTATGCTACAATTTGTTCACCGAAATCATCGTCCGGTCAACGGCATCAGAAGGAGCGTCTGCGTAAGTCCAGCCATCAATCAGTTGCACCTCGAAGTTATCTCCCAGTACGTATCTATCAATAGCTGTGGCGTCTTTTTTTTCGTTTGGCGAGATAGTATACCCTCTTTTTTCCACCTCTGCGCTATTCAGGCGGCAGTGGATCTGTAAGGTGTACCCGGATGGCTGCGGCAGTTGAAGCCGTAGGTGG
Organism: Eudoraea sp.; assembly: GCA_035312365.1. GTDB lineage: Bacteria > Bacteroidota > Bacteroidia > Flavobacteriales > Flavobacteriaceae > JAFMPW01. Next base: position 273 of record DATGCB010000542.1, read on the forward strand.
GTGCCGCTTTTGGCTCCACCCACCGTAAACTCTTCCGGAAAAAGGAAGGGGGTTTTATTTTTCTTAATCCGCGACCAATCTCCCCTGAGCGCTTTATCTGCTTCAGTCACCGGAGGATTAAACCGTTTGGCTTTTCTCACCTGGTAATATCGCTCCGCCTCCACATCGGTTCCGGATCCGATGATCTCTCCCACCGAAGATTCACTTTTATAGGCCCAGGACGGATCCGAATATGGGCCAATTGAAACGAAGGCTGCACGACCTTTCCCGCCTGCAAATTGGCCGTTTTCAACACTGATATCGATAATTCGTCGGGTATGTACTTTCAGCCCACAATGCTTTTTCCGGTCTCCTCCTCCTGAAGAAATGGCCAGGTTGAGGTGATGATCATCAATGCTGATCCTCCACCGTTCTTTCTTTTTCCCCTGCAAGGTCCAAATCACATTCCCTTCATAGGCCACCCCATCTATATTGCCCGAGATCGTTTGATCCAGTCTGGCTTTATTTTCAAAGGGCAGGACCACTACTTCACTCTGGTTGAACCACCAGATCCCCTGACCGGCAGATTGGAAGTGAGCCGCCGGCAGGCTATTATCCACCTGTACATCGTTCAAAATGGACCTCGGAATGAACCGGAGGCTGTCATTTTTGATCTGCCCATTCAGGATAAACAGACCTTCGGCAGCAATATCCGCCTGGGTGACCATCGGCCTGGTGTAGGAAATATGACTTTGGTAATCAACCGGGCCTTCTCCTTCGACTCTACCTTCCTGCTCAGGTGCCGCAAATTTCACCAAGCCGGTAATCACATCCGTTCCCTGATACTGAATATCCTTATTATTGAATTTGGAGGTAATATCTACGGTTAAACTCAGCGTCCAGAGCTCCTGTCCTTTGTCGGCCGCCGCAATTTTCGCCGGCGGTGCTTTCAGGATATTAACCCCGTCAGCTAGGGTGAAGGAAGCCGTTGCATTTATATTCGCCGTTCCTGGCTGCCCCAGGGTATTACTGATGGTCTTTCCTTCCTTCCGCTCTAAAGCCGTCTTGGCAGGGGTGCAGGCCGAGGGGTCGAAGCTGCTTTTATGATCCAGTGTCATTCCGGCGGCATTAATGGTACCGGTAAGGGGGAAGGACGATGCCTTCACCGTAAAGATCAGGTATTTTCCCTGCCTCCGCCCGGAAATAGAAAATGGCCCGGCTCCCCTGGTAGATCCCTTTACATCCTTACCGGAAACTTCCTCTTCGGCAGTCATAGTACCACTACCCGAAAATACGCCCTGGGCATCGGCCTGAATGCGGGCATTACCCCTGGCCCGGACATCTGCCGACATTCCCGAGGTATTTGCGGTGAATCGATACTCTATTTCCAGGGTCCAGGTTTCTTGACCCTGAGCGCTGAGCGGGGAAAGGATCCATATTACCAGCAGAAAGAAGAGGAATTTATTCTGACGCGCATCTGGTTTTAAATGGGCCATATTATGGAGTAAGTTGGAATGAATAATGCCAATATCTGACGCCTTTTCCTAAATTAACTGAACACGCCAGATCAGATCAACCAAGAATATACAACAATAAGTCTGGCCAGTCAACATCCTTCCTATTCTCATACTTCTATGCCTAAAATAGTCCAATATTTAATGGAATCTTCTTTTCCCGACGTCCTTATTGATATTACGATGTTGTGATATTACGATGTTGTGATAATGTGATTTAAAAATGGGGGGGCAGGCCGTAAAACCGTCGAGACTGTTCAATCAAGTGTGCCCGTTCGATCTCGCGAATTTACAATAGGCTGATTTTCAGCGATCTGTAAACAGCCTGAGCACTCGAACAGCAATTCCCTATATGGCTTAAACCTGAACCACAAACCTGTCCCGCAGTATGGAAACCCGAAGGGTCGGGAAGTTACAAAAGGACACAAAAGTTTGATCCGATAGAAAATCCCGGCGGGATTTTCTATCGGATCTGGGCTCCTTTTGTGCTCTTATGTGCCTTTTGTGGTAATTAAATAAGTCGCTTGGGCCTAGTGAAAATCAAATAGGGAATTACTGGCACTCGAACACTCAGAAACTTGAACACTCCCAAACCGTCAGTGAGCCCATGGGCGAACGACCGTCAGCCCCGCCAGGGGCGTCCGTCAACTGTCAAACCGTATACCGTCAAACCGTATACCGTCAAACCGTATACCCAAATTTCACTATCTTAACCTGATTTCGTACTTTGGAAACTCAAGACATGCCATGATAAAAAAGCTCCTCCCTCTGCTGCTACTCGGCAGCATACTTTCCTGTAACCGCCAGCCTGCTCCGGCAGGAGAA
>DATGCB010000543.1:0-6482 GCA_035312365.1 Eudoraea sp.
CCCTTGGCACTGTAGGTAACCAGTACCCCATTCCCCTTTAATGCATGGTGCATTTTTCCAAAGACCAATTCGGTCCACAGTTCGGGTTGTACCCGGGCACCGAAAGCGTCAAAGTAAACAAGATCGTAGCAGGCTTCATCCCTGACCCGCACGAAGTCCAATTCCCTTTTTGTAAGGAAGAAATGATCGGAAATTCTACAGGGGACCTCCCAGGGACAGGTATGCATATACTCAAAGTGCTCCTTGTGTTGGGGAGCCTTTAGCAACGCTATATAGTTTAATTGTGCCCATTCAGTGGCGGTAATGGGAAAGGCTTCAATACCTGTATATTCGATCCTTAACTTTCGGTTTTCAGCCTCCATAAGAGAGATGAGCGCATTCAACCCTGTGCCAAAACCCATTTCCAGGATCTTAATTGAGGATGTTTTAATTGCTGAAAGCCCGTGATCGATAAAAACGTGATAAGCTTCCTGTATTGCACCGTGTTTGGAATGGTATGGTTCGTCCCAGTCCACGATCTGGATAGTAGAAGACCCATCAGCGGTGGTTATGATCTTCCGCTTCACCTTACCTGGAAATCAATACCCCCTCCGCTATAAACCCAAAGGTCTTTTTAGGAGTCGTTATGGTGTTCAATTCAACTTGTGTTTTTCCACTGTCCTTTGCAAAATGAATTTGGTCTTCAACACTCATCTCTTCCAAAAAGGCATTTCCTTTGATAATGACTTCCTTACCCTTAATATCCACAGGTACAAAAAAACCATAATCCTTGAATGTTACCATGGCTTCCTGCCCGTCCTTGAGTTCTAATTTCATCCAGCAACCTTTGGCCTGGCAGACTTCCTTAACCCTGGCTTTAAATTTGGCGCTGACAGTGTCTGCTGCTGAAAGGCCATGGTATATCCCTAACATTTCTGATGCCCCCCGGGCTCCCTGAGGGTCGATTTCCTTGCCCGCCATTACATATTCTCCGGGGTTTTCATTTTTTTCCGGCGTTATAGATTGACTTACCCCTTGTTTACACCCCATGATCAGTATAAGAACGATAAGTAAAATGTTAAAACTTTTCATATTTGGCAATATTTATGTTCCAGAGGCAAAACTGGTGATTTTTGAATAAAAAATAAGCATCTTCAACCCATAAATGCTTAATTTTATACCTGAAAAATGTTAGATGAATGGAAACCATTGTTAATAACCTGGTCGTTGAACGGGCAAAAACTTCCAAAATTGATAAGGTAGATTTTGATAATCTGGCTTTTGGAAAAGTTTTCACAGATCACATGCTGGTATGTCATTACAGGAATGGCCAATGGGAAATGCCCCATATTATTCCTTACCAGCCTATTACCCTTGAGCCTTCCGCTAAAATTTTCCATTACGGGCAATCTATTTTTGAAGGGATGAAGGCCTACAAGGATGAAGGCGGCACTATTTGGTTGTTCCGGCCATTAGACAATCAGAAAAGGCTTAATATTTCAGCAAAAAGGATGGCCATCCCCGAATTACCGGAGGAGTATTTTATGGAGGGTCTTAAAACTTTATTACAAATAGACCGCGAATGGATTCCGAAAACCAAAGGTGGTTCACTGTACGTAAGGCCCTTTATTTTTGCTTCCGGACAGGGGTTTCACGCTTCACCCGCAGATGAATATACGTTCGTAATAGCCTGTGCTCCTTCAGGGGCCTATTTTTCCGGTAAGGTAAAGGTCCTGATCGAGGAAAAATATTCCAGGGCTGCCAACGGCGGTGTTGGGTATGCCAAGGCAGGTGGCAACTATGCAGGGCAATTTTATCCTACCCAATTGGCGGCTGAAAAAGGTTACAATCAGGTGATCTGGACAGATGACAACAACCATGAGTATATTGAGGAAGCCGGAGCCATGAACATTTTTATTCGCATCAATGACACCCTCATCACCGCTCCTATAAGCGACCGGATTCTGGACGGTATTACGCGTAAGAGCATCCTTGAAATTGCCAAGGATGAGGACATTAAAACTGAAGTGCGAAAAATCAGGGTGAACGAAGTGGTCGACGCTGCAAAGAACGGCACCTTAAAAGAGATGTTCGGTGTAGGCACGGCGGCAGTGGTTTCTCCCGTCGCAGCTTTTGGATACAGGGGTGTTGACTACGACCTTCCCGAACTGGACACTACGTATGCCTCCCTGCTCAAAAAGCGGATTACAGACATTCAGTACAACAGGGCCGGGGATCCATTTGGCTGGCGTTTCAGGGTGTAATCCTTTATAAATAGGTAGTGAGTCATCATTTCTAAGGAGGCCCAATGCCCTTTGAAAGTGGCATTATCGCTCCAGGATAGCCCCTATATTGGGCTTAAAATAAGTGGGGCCCTTAAGGACTTTCCCGTCTTCCCGGTAAATGGGCTTGCCATCCATGCCCAGTTTACTCATATTGCTGCGTTGGATCTCCTCAAAAACCTGCTCTATTTTATGCTGCATGCCATGTTCCAGAATGGTTCCGCAAAGAATATAAAGCATGTCCCCGAGCGCATCGGCCACTTCTACCAGATCATTGTTTTGAGCAGCTTCAAAATACTCCTTGTTCTCTTCGTCCATGAGGTTAAATCGCAAACGGTTCTTGGTATTTCCCAGATCCGCTTTAGGGGTATCCGAAATTCCAAGGCCAAATGACTGATGGAACTCTGCTACGGCAGCAATTTTACTTTTCATTTCCTGTGTTTTAGTTTAGATTTGCCCAAAAATAAACAATATGTTCAGCTCCGGGCAACTTCTTTTTGCCACACTTTTTGTCCTGGTCTTTATCATTGTCATCATTCTGACCTATAAGAAGGATAAAAAATTACACCGGCGAAATTATAAAGGTGTGCAGTGGATAGGACTGTTCTTTGTGGCATTCATAATTATCCTGTTCGTAATTAAATATCTACTCAAAAAATAACCAAAAAAGTGATTTAACCACAAAAGTGATTGCCCTGACAACATTATTTCGATTTCATTCGTATAATATAAGAAAAGACGTACTTTTGCGTTATAATGTTAAATAATTCCGATCAATGGCATCTTTTCTAGTTGTACTCCTTGTTTTAGTTCTTGCAAATGCAGCCCTTTTAGTCTTCAGTGTTCTGGGTAAAGACCAGAAAGTCAATCAACTTTAAAAATAATTTGCTTACGAGGTTCCCGCAGTAATCTTCACTTCCGATTTTGATTACCACCCTATTTTAGAATTCGATTAAGTTTGTACCTTTATGACATGAAACAACAACTTTTGCTTGTTTTTTTGGGAGGTGGCGTTGGCAGTTGCCTTCGATTCTTTATCAGTAAAACCTACAATTCATACTTAGAACATTTTTTTCTCGGGACATTCCTGGTCAATATAACAGGATGTCTGATTATGGGGTTTGTGTTGGGACTTTCATTTAAAAGTAATTACCTGACCCAGAATCAGACATTACTGCTTTCTACAGGCTTTTGCGGTGGATTTACCACCTTTTCGGCCTTTGCTTTTGAAAAGCATTCCTTGCTTAAGACCGGGGATTTATTCAACTTTTCCATATATACCCTTAGCAGCATTGTCGTTGGCGTTATCGCCATTGCTCTGGGACTTTGGCTTTCCAAATTACTATAAGCACTTACAACTTTCGCCTGCTCAGGTAATCATCATTACTTTATGGTGCTCAACATTCACAATGCACTTTTCATCCCTTTTCCTACCCTTTTGTCGACTTAATATTCCTCACATGATGGAACAAGAATAATCAAGACTATAATTTTTGCTATCTTTTAATCCAGTACCCCTAAATTTTTAGGGTATAATTTACTTTTATAATAAAAATGTGAAATATACCCCCATAAATTTTAGGGGTAAATTTAATTACGTATATATTTGTCGCCATATTTAACAAAATAAAGAAATGAAAAAAATTGAAGCAATCATTAGAAAATCAAAGTTTGATGAAGTAAAGAAGGCCTTGCATCAAATTGAGGTCAACTTCTTCAGTTATTGGGATGTTACCGGAGTGGGTAATGAAAAACAAGGCCATGTCTATCGGGGCATTTCCTATAGCACATCAGATATTCAGAGACGGTATCTGGTGATCGTGATATCGGACGAATTTTTGGAAAAGACATTGAATGTCATTTTTGAATCGGCCCGGACAGGCAATGTGGGCGATGGGAAAATCTTTGTTTCCGATGTATTAAATGCATACAGAATCAGAACCGGAGAAAACGGCCACGCCGGAATTAACTAACTGAAATTTAAGACAACTAATACATTATAAGTTATGGACGCAGGATTATTTACAGCAAATAATATTTGGATGATGGTTTGTACCGCCCTGGTATTTTTCATGCACACAGGGTTCGCATTTTTAGAAATCGGACTTACCAGGCAAAAGAACACCATTAACATTCTCTTTAAGAACATTTTTATCATCACCGTAGGACTCTTGATGTACTATATCGGTGGTTTTAATCTCATGTATCCGGGATTCGAAGAAGGCTCCATGGGTATTCTCGATTTTGCAGGCTTCGGTATTGCAGCACCGGAAAATGGATTAACGCCGGAATATGCGGACGGAGGATATACGTGGTGGACCGATTTCCTTTTTCAGGGAATGTTTGCAGCAACTGCCGCGACTATTGTATCGGGTGCTGTTGCCGAGCGTATTAAAATAGGTCCTTTTATGATTTTTGTGATCATCTATGTAGGCCTGGTATATCCTATTGTAGGGTCCTGGCAATGGGGAGGTGGTTTTCTCTCCACACTTGGGGGTGATGAAGGTGGGTTCTATGACTTTGCCGGTTCAACCCTTGTACATTCCGTAGGGGGATGGGGCGCATTAATCGCGATCTATCTGTTAGGTGCGCGTATTGGTAAATTCGGAGAAGACGGCAAACCACAGGCTATCCCGGGACACAGTATCCCGATGGCCACAGCCGGGGTACTTATTCTCTGGTTAGGTTGGTTTGGTTTTAACGGAGGTTCTGTACTTTCAGGAGATCCTGCAACAACATCACTGGTATTGGTGACCACAAGTCTTGCGGCTGCCGCAGGGGGAGTAGGTGCCTTTATCCTCTCATCGGTACTCTATAAAAACTATGACCTTACCATGTTCCTGAATGGAATTCTTGGGGGACTTGTTGGGATCACGGCAGGAGCCGATCTAATGTCCCCAAACGAGGCAGTCATTATTGGATTGATTGCGGGAGCCATCATCGTTCTTGGAGTTGCCCTTATAGATCGCATTAAACTGGATGATCCAGTGGGAGCTGTAACCGTCCACCTGATCTGCGGTATTTGGGGTACCCTGGCCGTTGGTATCTTCGGATCCATGGCAAGCGGACAACAGTTCCTGTATCAATTGGCAGGTGTGGCTGCCGCGGGTGCGTTTTGCGCAATTACCGCCTTTGCCATCATCTTTGCCCTGAAGAAAACAGTGGGTATCCGCGTGCCCAAAGAGGAAGAATTGGAAGGCCTGGATATACATGAACACGGTATGGATGCATATGCCGACTTTAGAATGAATCAGCATTAAAATGATTAAAAAAAACGGAGCGTTTGGCAGAACGCTCCGTTTGATAACCTTTTCGCAATTCAACTTATATCGTATAACTACTTCCAGGAGGAAGTCCTTAAATATTGAAATATGAAAACGATTACACCTACAAAATACGTAAAATTTCTATTATTTGCATTTTTAATTTGCCTCAGCATCCCGGCATTTGCCCAGGATGAAGCGGAAGAAGAAGAGAAAAAGTTTAACATCAGCGGTACGGTTGACGCCTACTTTCGCGCAAATTTTAACTCAGCCAATTCCGGTGCAAACTATTCGGCGCCCGGGAGTTCATTTGCCAATCTGCCAGGATTTGCTCTGGGCATGGCCAATGTCATCGCCAGCTATGAAGGAGACGATGTGGGCTTTGTCGGTGACCTGGTATTCGGGCCCAGAGGGACGGACGCTATTTTCGCCTCCCCCTTGTATTCAGCGACTGGTAATATTGTAAATCAGCTCTATGTGTATTGGAACGTAAGTGATAATGTAACGCTTACATTTGGTAACTTTAATACTTTTTTAGGGTATGAGGTCATTTCCCCCGCGGCCAATTTTAACTATAGCACCTCGTATTTATTTTCGTACGGGCCCTTTAGTCATACAGGTCTAAAGGCGGATTTCGACCTTGGTAACGACTGGTCAGTTATGCTCGCAGTGATGAATCCCACAGACCTGACAGAGTTTAATCCCACCGGCACCTATGCCTACGGAGCTCAACTTGGGTATAGCGGACAATATTTAAATCTTTTGGCTGATGACGGGGCTTTTGAAATTGACTTTACCGGAGGATTTGACATTACCGACACCTTTTTCCTGGGCATTAATGCCGCCTATTTTGATGGGTCTGATGATACAGGTTTCGCCGGAGGTGCCCTATACCCTCAATTGAAAACCTCTGAAAACTTTACCGTGGGACTGCGAGGGGAATACTTTGTGGAAACTG
>DATGCB010000544.1:0-10453 GCA_035312365.1 Eudoraea sp.
ACACCTACGGTCATGGGTTTGAAGTTGGCTGAGGTTACAATTTTTTTGTACTGTATGATTTCGGAATAGGTCCCTTCCCCTATAAATTCCTTTCCGTCCGGCATCAACATGGCATACTTCCACGCACCCCCAACCACAAAATTATGTTCAATGATCCTGGTTTCCATCCCTTTGGGTCCCCACCACCGTGCAATGTGTTCGGGCTGTGTCCAGGCTTCCCATACCAGTCGGACCGGGACCTTGAAGGTTCTTTGTATGGTTAATGTGCGATGTTCCGGGTTGTTTGTATTATTCATCTTTTTTCCGTTTAGGCCGCACGGATGGCTGGCCGGTTTGTAATTGGTTCAGATACTGTTCAAAAGAATCGATTTTTTCCTCCCACAAACGGCGGTATTGATCGATCCACAGGAATGCAGGGATAAGGTTGACGGGCTGAATGTGACAATAGCGCTCCCTGCCTTCCTGGTGTATGCCTATAATTCCGCATTCTTTCAGGATCTTTAAATGTTTTGAAATAGCAGGACGGCTAATGTCAAATTTATCTGCCACGGCGCTGACCGTCAGGGATTGTTCCGATAACAGTTTTATGATATCCCGTCGGATGGGGTCTGCGATGGCCTGAAATACATCTCTTCTCATTTATTTATGTAACTAATCGGTTACAAATATAAGTGTAATCATTTGGTTACACAAATTATTTTTAATAAAAGAGACCAGTGGGCCTGAAAGAAGGTTGTGCCGGACAAATATGGGAAATCGCACCAATCCAGGAAAAAACGCCCCTCCGGGGGTGGTGGGGAGGCACTTATTTTACATTTAAAATTTCGGGATACTTCTAAGAACCTACTCCCCTAAAAACGGGTAGCGGTAATCCTCCGGAGACACAAAAGTCTCTTTGATCAATCTGGGGGATATCCAACGCATTAAATTCTGCGCTGATCCTGCCTTGTCGTTCGTTCCCGAAGCCCTGGCTCCCCCGAAAGGCTGTTGCCCGACCACGGCTCCCGTGGGTTTGTCATTGATATAAAAATTTCCGGCACAATTCTGAAGGGCTTTTGTCGCCTGGGCTATCGCATAACGGTCGGTGGCCAGGACGGCTCCGGTTAAAGCGTATTCCGAGGTGGTATCCACCAACTTCAGGGTTTTTGCCCAATCGTCATCCTCGTAGATATACACCGTAACAACCGGGCCAAACAATTCGGTTTCCATGGTGGTATAGTGTGGGTCGGTCGTTACGATCACTGTAGGCTCAATGAAATAACCCTTCGATTTATCGTGGCCACCACCGGCCACAACGGTTGCATCTTTGTCATTTTTAGCCTGGTCGATATAGCGGGCCAATTTGTCAAAGGATGCTTCGTGGATCACGGCGGTAATAAAGTTACTCATGTCTTCCGGGGAGCCGGGGGGGTTCATGGATTTCAGATCTTTTTTTACAAATTCAAGTATTTCCCCCGATGTTGATTTTGGCAAATACACCCTGGAGGCAGCACTGCATTTCTGCCCCTGGAATTCAAAGGCGCCCCGGGTGATGGCGGTGGCTACTTGCCGAGGTTTTGCCGTTGGGTGGGCAACGATGAAATCCTTACCTCCAGTTTCCCCCACAATTCTGGGGTAGGTTTTATATCGGTCTATGTTGTCGCCAATTTGTTTCCACAAGGACTTAAAGACCTGGGTAGACCCTGTAAAATGGATACCGCTAAAATCGGGACTGGTCAATAAGGTTTCTGTGATCATCACCGGATCTCCGTACACCACGTTGATCACTCCATCCGGCACCCCTGCCTCCCTGAATACATCCACGATGACCTTGGCTGAAAATATCTGGCTGTCACTGGGTTTCCATACGACCACGTTGCCCATCATGGCAGCACTGGCCGGAAGATTTCCGGCAATGGCCGTAAAGTTAAATGGGGTGATGGCGTACACAAAACCTTCCAGTGGGCGGTATTCCACCCTGTTCCATACACCCCCTTCGGAATAGGGCTGCTCCTCATAGATTTGGGACATAAACGCCACATTGAACCTGAGGAAATCGATCAATTCGCAAGCCGAATCTATTTCTGCCTGGTGTATGGTTTTTGATTGTGCAATCATGGTAGCTGCATTGATCTTTGCCCTGTAAGGCCCGGCCAAAAGTTCCGCTGCTTTTAAAAATATGCCCGCACGTGCTTCCCAGGCCAGATCGGCCCAGGCCGTTCTGGCTTTTAAACAACTATTAATAGCTTCTGTAACATGTTTTTTATCAGCTATATGGTAGTATCCAACAATGTGTTTGTGATCATGCGGAGGGGACATTGGCATTCTGTTCCCGGTGGTGATTTCATCATTGCCTATATAGAGGGGTACCTCTACCTTGCCATCGTAATACTCCCTGTACTGCTTCAGTACGGCTTCGCGTTCGGGCGTGCCCGGTGCGTAACTTCTTATGGGTTCATTTACAGCGGTCGGGACCTGAAAAAAACCTTTTCCCATGTTTCTCGTTTTAAATTAGAAAGTCCTGCAAAAATACAGATATTTGAAGTGATTGTACCCAATGTATCCAGGGAATTCTCAGTTGAACAAAAGGCCAGAAAGGAGCATGCCCGTGAAGTCTTGTATCAAAGAGGTATTAATGGATTGTTTTGTTGTTTTCTTCCACCGAAACTACCTCACAAAAGGCCTTGCTGGCCACGTCGCCAGGAGTACTGTCACAATCATGGCGGGGTAATTTTAGAAATAACGGGGAAGGTGTTTTTAAAAAACTTCGTTTAATTCAGTGCAAAAGGTGCGCTGAATTTAAAAGTGGGGACGTACACACGAAACTTCTCAGTGGAGGTGAAATTGACCATATTATAATGCCCTTTCATGGCTCCTATGGGGGAAGCCAAAAGGCAACCGGAACTGTACGTGTGGGACTCACCAGGCTTTATTACAGGCTTTTTACCAATGACCCCTTCGCCGTCCAGCACTTCAAAATCATTTAACGAGTCGTAGATTTGCCAATGCCTTGACGTAAGCTGGACCGAATCTTTACTTTGGTTTTCAATAGTGATGGTATAACCAAAGGCAAAGTGCATTTTGTAGTTTTTGAAGAACGTCCCCTCAAAACTGGTGTCTACGGAAATTTTAATCCCTTTGGTTACTTGCGTGATCATAGTTCGGTCCTAATATGTAAAGGCACTGCCTAATATGAGCAAAAGTGCCGCCACGATGGCTAAAATAAAAAAAATAGTATTAAGAAACACAAATTTTAATATAGTTTTAAACCTCCCCTGCTGGTAAAAATTTCGCATCGCCTTATACAGGTAAATAAGGAAGATCAAAAGGAATACCCCGGAGGAGTCTATATTAAATACGTTGTCTACTAAGAAACTAACGATCAGCAAGATAAATAATAAGGTCTGATTATGGAAACTAAAGATCAGATTATCGGTATAAGTATATTTTTTTCTGATGTACGCCAGTGAAATGAAAATTGCAAATACCGGCAGAAAGAAAAAAGTTGCAAATGGAAGTTTGGAGACCAGGGAATTTACAAATCTTCCGGGTTCTTTTGATGCCCTGATTATGCTTCCTGCCCCATTAAATGCCATCCTGTTTTCCAGGCTGCGGGGGATTCCGTATTTTTCTTCCACATCACCAAAAGTATAGATGGTATCTTTCCGGATGACCGTTTGAAAAAAGTTCTGCTTATGGAAATACCGGTCTAAAAACGAACGGTCTTCATGCGATTGAAAATGGCCTTTGGGATTGTGCAAAATCATGGAGTCCCTTTGACGTACCGACTGATTTATCTGATTCATAAATCCAATGGAATCCAAAGTTTGCACAGCTGCCTTTTGCCCTTCATTAGCAACATCCGGGGGGAGGGCCGATGAAGGATTTATTTCCGGCAAATCCCCCAGATCTGTCAGGCCTAGTCTGTCCAGGTCACGAAAATTCCCGGTAATACTCAAGAGTAAGAAATACACGATCCCCAGGCTCAACATAAAGCGAAAGGGGTTCGTATAGGTAACCCTCTTTCCACGGACATAATCCAGCGTAATCCGCCCCGGATGAAGGATGAGTGCCTTCAGGGTTTTTAAAAGCTTGGAATCATAGGACAAAAGGTTTGAAAACAATTCGTCGAAAAAATCTCTTAGAGAAAGGTTTTTGGTCGTGTTGGCCTGTGAGCAATTGGGGCAATATTTATCACTGACATCCAATGGATGCCCGCAATTTAAACATTCGGTTCCACGGTATTTGAGCCGGAATCTGCCCTTGGGGACTATGGTTGGTTTGTCTGTCATTCTCGCATTAAATGAAATAAGGTGTCCGGAGGTCGCAGATCTGAAGTATCCGTCGGCCCTGCGCCGGCAGCTACACGGATTTATATGGAATACTGCAAATACTTTCCAGGGCTCACCTTGATTCACTAAGATACGCTAATTCGTGATATCTCTGGAATTTGCAGAACCAACCCCTATGATACTATCGTAGAGATCGCCAAAATTGCGGTAGTATACCAGGACGATATAGGTGTTTTCGGTGAAGTGAAAATTGCCGCAAACGGTATTCAGTTCAATGGTGCCACCCTCTTTTTGAAGTACGTATTTATAATTGTAGAACCCTTGTTTCATGCGAATGGTAGCTTCCATATTCGCATTTGTTTCATTATAGACCATCCTGTTTTCCTCAGTCAGGCTATAGTTGTTGAATTTACCGAATACATAGACTTCGTCGAGTCCGATAGTTTCTGTATAGGGCAGGCTAAAATGTACATCGGTATATTCCGCCTCCCGCGATACCTCTTCGCCCTGGAGGGTCCGGATCAGGAAGTCCCCGTTAATATCGGGGAAATAGGTATACGGCCGGTCATTTCTATACCGATCTGTAAAAAGGAAGGTATGGTACACATCCCTGAATTCTATATGGGAGATGGCCGCACTGGGCGCCCTTAGGTCCTTGGTATCAAAATTCAGATATTCATTTCCCCCGAAAAAACTGGTTTCTTCGTCGTATTTGTAGACCAGCTCCCCACCCAGGGTAAACTGGGGACGTACATTGTAAATGGCTGTGGGCCAGTGGTAGTTTTGGATAATGGCCACTTTCACCTCCTTTTTTGGGTTTACCAGGGGAAACCCCGCGCTGAAGACGGAGAATTGTACGGACTGCTTTTCATTTAAAAAGTCAAAATCGCGGGAGCGTTTGGTCAAAGCGCCCACTTTTACCAGATCCTGATAGACCACAAACCTTCGGGAGAACTGCAGTTCATACGTGCCATTATAAATCTCCAGGACGTAATTACCACTTACTCTTATACGTACATTGTTATTGGGGATCGTGAGACGGTAATTGGAGTATGGCTGTAAGGTATTGTAGCTGTTCTCATAATCAATGATGCGCTGGTTGTCGATGCCATTGAGGTATTGTGATTTTAGAAGGTCCGAAGGGGTCCAGTCATAATCACAGTGGATGATCTTATAGTAATAATCCTGTTCGTTGGCCAATAAATCATCAAATTCCAAATAAACAGGGTCCCCTAATTGAACGATCGGGAACTGATCTTCGGCAGGACCCTTGAAGATGACAGATTTTATGTTCGATGGCGGATCTATCTCTTCCTGAACCTGTGCGCAAAGGGGCACGGCACAACAAAACAAGATAAATTGTTTAAGGAAAAAGCGCATTTTTCGTGTAAATTTCAGGCAAAGGTAAACAAAAAGCATGCCCTAAAAATTTCGATCGATATAATGCCCAATTTTCTGGATAATAATTATGAAAACTTTCCATTAAGTACTACTTTTGCTCATATTCAAATGGTAGTGAATTGCAACGACCTTTGTGCCGTGATCTCTCCAAATCCATTGGCGCCGGTCAACTTTATTTAAGCGCCCGATAAGGGTTATAAGAAACTAAGGAGTACATTATATGTCCAAAGACATCCGAATAAAAAAAGGCTTGAACATTAACCTTGTCGGAGCCGCAGAACACACTACTTCCAAAGCTGTTTTAAGCAACGTTTACGCAATCAACCTTCGGGATTTTCACGGAATCACACCAAAAATGCTGGTAAAAGAAGGCGCTGAGGTGAAAACCGGGGAAGCGCTTTTCTACGAAAAAAGCAATGATGCGATGCTATTTGTAGCACCCGTAAGTGGCGAGTTAATTGAAATAGCCAGGGGCGCCAGACGTAAGATTTTAAGCCTCAAGATCCTGGCGGACAAATCTCAGGAACAATTAAGTCATGGGTCCCTGGATCCGGAGAAGGCTTCGGAAGAGGATATCCGGGCCTTTCTTTTGAAAACAGGTTGCTGGCCCTTTATCAGACAACGGCCGTATGACCTGGTTGCTGACCCCGATACAACCCCTAAAGCGATTTTTATTTCCGGCTATGTAACGGCGCCGCTGGCAGCTGACCTCAATTATGTTTTAAAGGGCAGGGAAGCAGAACTTCAGGCAGCTTTGACAGCGCTTGGAAAACTGACTCCGGGTAACGTTCACGTCTCCGTGGGAAAATCAGGAGATTCCCCCCTCGAAGCCATGAACGGAATTGATTTGCACAGGGTTTCCGGACCCCACCCTGCAGGTCTCGTGGGTACCCAGATAAACAAAATAGATCCCATTAACAAAGGAGAATTGGTGTGGACCCTTTCACCCCAGGACCTGGTAATAATAGGGGAGACCCTTCTCACCGGAAAATTCAATCCGGTTCGCACCGTTGCCCTGGTTGGCTCGTCCGTAAAATCACCCCGTTACTACATTACCAGGATTGGCGCTGAAATATCTACCTTCCTGTATGCCAGTGGGGTAAACACCAAGAATTTCAGGGTGATCAATGGCGATGTGCTCACAGGCTCAAAATCCGGCCAGGACGGGCATCTGGGATTTTATAACAATACGGTTACGGCCATTCCGGAAGGCGATGATTACGAGTTATTTGGCTGGAACAAGCCGGTATTCAATAAAATATCATCCACCAGGGCACTCACCTTTTCATGGATGCAGCCCAACAAAAAATACGACCTCACTACGAATACCAATGGGGAACACCGTGCCTTTGTGGTGACAGGGATGTATGAAAAAGTGTTTCCGATGGACATTTACCCGCTGCAGTTGCTAAAGGCCTGCATGGTCAGGGATCTGGATGAAATGGAACAACTGGGACTGTATGAAGTGATTCCCGAGGATTTTTCACTTACTGAATTTATTTGCATATCCAAACAACCACACCAGCAGATTATTCGCGAAGGGTTGGATTTACTACATCAAGAAATAGGATAGAAATGAGCGACAAGAGACTGACCTTTAAGAAAAGATTACATATTCTTAAACATCATTACCGGGATAAAAAACTGGCACCTGCCTTCAACGCATTTCATACCTTTTTATATTCACCGAATGAAACGACACATTCAGGCTCCCATGTACGGGCAGCTGACGACCTGAAGCGTACTATGAATACGGTGATCATGGCCCTGGTCCCCGTATTGCTTTTTTCATTTTTCAACACGGGTTATCAGCACTATGCAGCCATTGATGCTGCTTCGGGTGTCCCTAGAGAGCTGTCCCTCTGGAGCAATTTTCTGACCTGGGAGAATTTCTGGCTGGGCTTTAAGCTGGTTATTCCGCTGGTCATAGTTTCCTATGGCGTTGGGTTGCTCATTGAGTTTATTTTTGCGGTGATCAAAGGGCATGAAGTGGAGGAAGGTTACCTGGTCACGGGGATGCTTGTTCCCCTGATCGTCCCTGTGGACACCCCGCTTTGGATGCTGGCCGTTGCCATTGTTTTTGGGGTGGTTATCGGGAAAGAAGTTTTTGGCGGCACCGGGATGAACATCCTTAACCCGGCATTGACGATCAGGGCATTTTTGTTCTTCGCGTATCCCACCTGGATGAGTGGGGACAAGGTATGGGTCCATGGGGCTGTAGACAGGGCTGGAACGCCGGATGCAATTTCGGGAGAAACCATATTGGGATATCTGGCACAGAATGGCGCAGAGCAATATGCCTATTCCACCTGGGATATGTTCTTTGGATTTATCCCCGGTTCGGTTGGGGAGACCTCAGCATTCCTTATTCTGCTGGGAGGACTTTTTCTGGTTTTCAGTAAGATCGCCAGTTGGCGCATTATGCTGAGTGCTGTAATTGGTTCTTTGGTGATGGGCCTTATCTTCAACGGCGTGGCCGATGCGGGCTGGATATCAGAAACAAGCAATTTCTACGGCCTGATGAGTTTCACATTTTGGAAACATTTGTTGGTGGGCGGACTTGCCTTTGGCATTGTGTACATGGCCACCGACCCGGTTACCGGTTCCCAAACGAACAGGGGCAAATGGATCTATGGCTTCCTGATCGGATTTATGTCCGTGATGATCCGCGTGTTCAATCCCGCCTATCCGGAAGGCGTATTCCTGGCCATCCTCCTGATGAACGTATTTGCACCAACGATAGACCACTACGTGATCAAAGGGAATGTAAGGCGCAGAATGAAACGATTAAAAACTGCCACCATACTGCCGAAAAGGACGGGTGGTGCGGCAGAAGAATTAAAAGTAGAAAGGGTTTAATCATGGCACTCAATACAGAAAAAAACGTATATACGGTCGTCTTTGCCACGATCATGGTCATCATTGTCGGATCTGTACTGGCTTTCCTGGCTTCCGCGCTAAACGACCGGATTAAGGAGAACGAACGATTTGAAAAGCAGCAGAACATTCTGTATTCCATGGGGGTCAATGAGAATGTGGATGAAAGCAATGTAAATTTTGTCCCTACGGATAAAGTGGAAAATGAGTTTTCCAAATACATTACGGAGCAACTGGTGATCAGCGGAGAGCAGATCACGAACAACGATGAAGCCTATCTTATTGACCTGAAGAAGCAACTCGCTGCTGCCAAGGCTGGAGAAACACCCCAACTACCGCTTTTTATAGGAGAGAAGGACGGTAAGAAATTCTATATCATACCCATGTATGGGAAAGGCCTGTGGGATGCTATCTCGGGCTTTATCGCCCTGGACAGCGAACTCATAGTGCAAGGGGTCTATTTTGATCATAAAGGGGAAACTCCCGGGCTGGGGGCAAATATTAAGCAGCGTTATTTTATGGATGATTTTGCCGGAGAGTCAATTCTCGACGGCACCAGGTATGCCGGCATTAAAGTGGCCAAAGGCAATAATGATCCGTTGAATTTAATAAAGGACGACAACGAAGTGGACGCCCTGGCCGGAGCTACCATCACGGGGAACGGGGTATCTGCAATGATTCGGGAAAGCGTTCATCTGTACAAGGACTATTTAGAAACTATCAGAGCACAATAATATGGCACTACTTACAAAAAAAGATGCAAATCTTATACTGGATCCCCTGGCGGATAACAATCCAATTACCATCCAGGTCCTCGGTATCTGTTCCGCCCTTGCCATTACCGCAGAACTGAAGGCTTCCGTGGTTATGGCCATTTCCGTAATGTTCGTATTGGGTCTGGGGAATGTTGTTATCTCCCTGTTGCGGAATATTATCCCCTCCAAGATCCGGATCATAGTGCAGCTGATCGTGGTGGCAACTTTAGTGATCATTGTAGATCAGGTACTCAAGGCATTTGCCTATGAATTGAGCAAGACGCTTGCCGTTTTTGTGGGCCTGATCATTACCAATTGCATCATTATGGGTCGCTTTGAAGCATTTGCCCTTGGTAACGGCCCCTGGCGGTCCTTTCTGGACGGTATTGGCAATTCCTTAGGGTATGGTGTTATCCTGATTATCGTTGGCTTTTTCAGAGAACTACTGGGGTCGGGCACGCTCTTTGGTTTTCCTGTCCTGGGAAATCCTATTGAGAAGACCGGACTTTATGCCACAGGATACGAGAATAACGGCTTTATGATCATTCCGCCCGCGGCATTGATCGTTGTAGGGATCATCATTTGGGTGCAACGTTCCCGGAACAGAGCTTTGATCGAAGAACATTAATTGGTGAAATAGGAAGAAATTATGTTAGAACATATAGAATTATTTTTTAAATCCATTTTCATAGACAATATGGTGTTTGCCGTATTCCTGGGAATGTGTTCGTATCTGGCTGTTTCCAAGAAAGTGGCAACGGCGGTTGGATTAGGCGCGGCGGTGATTTTTGTCCTGGCCGTGACCGTACCTTTAAACTGGCTGCTCGACACTTATCTGCTTCAGGACGGAGCATTATCATGGTTAGGTCCCGAATACGCGGAATATAATTTAAGTTTTTTATCCTTTATCCTTTTTATAGCGACCATTGCCACCATGGTACAATTAGTGGAAATTGTGGTGGAGAAGTTTTCGCCGGCGCTCTACAATTCCCTTGGCATATTCCTGCCGCTGATCGCTGTAAACTGTGCTATCCTGGGAGGCTCTTTATTTATGCAGGCCCGGGAGATCCCTACGCTCGCCCTGGCTTTTAACTACGGGGTAAGTTCGGGAATTGGCTGGTTTCTGGCCATTTTGGCGATTGCCGCCAT
>DATGCB010000545.1:0-5274 GCA_035312365.1 Eudoraea sp.
GGTCTTAATTCTTCTGCAAGTGGTTCCGCAGCAGGCAATTTTTCCCGCAGAGGATCTACCTGCCTTCCATTCCTCCAAAAGCGGTAACAAACATGTGGCCCGCCTGTATTTCCGGTCATGCCAATCCAGCCGATGACATCCCCCTGTCGGACAAAATCACCTCTTTTCACATTTTGTTTTCGCATGTGAAGGTACTGTGTGCTATAGGTACCGTTATGCCGGATCTTCACGTATTTTCCGTTACCCCCTTTCCGGGTTGATTCGGTAACCGTACCATCGGCCGTAGCCATAATGGGCGTTCCGATCGGTGCTGCATAATCCGTTCCCTTATGGGGCCGTACTCTATATCCGTAGTACCTGATTCTCCTCCTCAGGTTATATCTCGATGAAATCCGGCTGAATTTCACCGGGGCTCTTAAGAAGGTACGACGAAGGTTATTTGCTTCATCATCAAAATAATCCACGATATTCTTCAAGGAGTCGTTTTCATATGCGAAGGCATACAAAGGGGTGCCGTTATGTTCAAAATAAGCCGCCTCTATGGGTTCTGAACCTGCATAAATGGTATCATTGATATACTTCTCTTTATAAACTACCTTGAATTTATCCCCTTTTTGCAACCGGAAGAAATCGATCGTCCACGCGTAAATTTCGGAGAGTTCATGGGTGATATAATAATCTATGTTCTGGGCCAGAATGGCATCTGAGAGGGAAGTTTCAATAACCCCGGAAGCCTCGCGTTCCACATATTTTACGTCTCTCTGGTTCTTATAGGCAACTGCGCTGTCCCTGAAATCTATTACCGTGTAATTGATGGGGTCATTCTGATAGATAAAGACCTGTGCGATCTCCGATGTATCCTTCGTCTTTAGTACCAGATACGGCCTGCCCGCCCTTAGCTTACGAACATCGAAGGTGTCCCTGTACTCTTGTGATATTTTGTAAATTTTGGGATATTCCACCTTATGTTCCATCATAAGCTCACCGAAACTATCTCCTTTCCTTACCGTATCCTGATGTACCCTAAAATCGTTAAGATTAAATCCGTATTCCCGGGTTTCGTGCAATTCCTCATTTTTTTGAATATCCGCTAATACCGGTGTTTCGGGTGTGGGTTTTTCTTCCTTACAGGAGGCTAGCAATATGACTACTAATAGGGCGCCCCAATATTTTTGCATGGTCAGTTCTGAATTTTCTCAGGGTTAAAGATATGGTCTACCCATTGCTTTCCCCAATTATTTAACTCTTCGTTCGTATATAAGTCCGGAAAAAATACAACTTTCTGAAAGCTCGGGGGCAAATAATCTTTCCAGTTGGTGCCCCCCGTTGCCTCAATGGCTGCATTTTCCTTGTTAAGGTAGCGATGGGCGGAACCCATATGCACAAGCGGCCAATTAATATTTGCATTGATATCCATCATCTTTAACGCATCAATAAGGGCTTTATTATGTTTACTTTTCTCCGGAAGATCCAGATATTTATGATAAATGGTGTGGTCCTTAACTTGTTTTGCTATTCGTATGAATCTTGGGGTGTACCGATATTCAAATTGCATTAAGGTGAGCGTCTTCTGTCCGGTCACAAGATCCGTTGCCCCTTTTTTCCAGTAAATATGTTCATACAGGTCTTCAATCGGATCCTTCGCGCTGAATTGTGAACGTTCCGTATAATGGACCAAATTCTCCAGGGGGGTTGCGTAGATCTCTATCATCCGGTACTGGGCCGATTGAAATCCACTGGAGGGCAATAGTGCCATACGGTACTTCAGGAACTGTTCACGTTCCATTCCACGAATCATAATGCTGAAGGAAGAAATAAGCGCCTTGTAATAACTGTTGATCCTGCTTAACTTCTCTATAAAAAAATCAACCTGCCTCGATTTATCATCCACGATCTGTTTCTGTTCGTGCAAAATAAGTTTAAAATACAGTTCGGTGATCTGATGGTACATGATAAATATTTCCTCATCCGGGAAATGTGTACGGGGCACCTGGAGGCTTAATAGTGTATCCAGGTGAATATAGTCCCAATAGGTAAGATAACGCTGGTAGAGGAGTCCGTCCAGGTAAGAGCTTAAATCCTGGCCTGAATCCTTATATTTTTCTTCAAGTTTTGAGATTTGAGATTCAATACGCTCTTTATTCTTCATGTGAATTTAATCCATTATAATCCTGAACTGGTTTTTCAGACCATTATAACCGTCCAAATCTGCTTTGATGGATCCCACGGCGAGATCTGCTTTTATTCGCACGGGAATTTTATTGAGATCATTCGAGACCCAAAGAGATAAACTTTCCTGCTCCTTAAAAACCCTGCCAGACTGAACATAGGGCCTGAATTTCAGACACTCTACTTTTCCGTACTTGGTTTTGAGTATTTCCATCCCGAGATATTTAAGCCTGAACTTAAAAATTCCGTCATCGTCATATAACAATTTCAACTCAATGTCCTTGCCTTCGACCAAATCTTCCGCTTCATAATTGTTCCTCAGGAAATAGAAGGCCGAAATTAAATCCTGAATACTGTCCTGCAATGTAAAATTAAACTTTTTCTTGTTCTTTTTGTCATTGAGTACGGCAACATCATTATCGTGGTCAAATTCGATCTCAATATCCTTGGTGTACCCCCCTTCCTCTATTTTACGCACAAATTTATAGGGTCTGCCATCTTCCTTATCGAAATAACTTTCATAACGATCGTCTACTTTAAAGAACAAGCTCGCAAATCCTGTGGTCTTTCCCTCGCCTATTACATGGTAAACCGGCACACCCTTGACTTTGGCTGACTTCACACGCAGGGTCGCATAACTTGCATTTAAAAAGCCATAGTGCAAGCGGAATCTCAGCCATTCTCCTGGTTTAAAGGCAGACTCGGAATAACTGCTTCCCCCACCATTTTGGGCAGATACGGCAGCACTCAGAAGGACTAAAATCAATGTGGCAATTCTCTTCATTCGTCAGGAATGTCAATTCAAAATTATTAAAACAATGTTTAAATCATCGTCGATTCCAATTAGTTAAACAAATTTTATTCCAAAGTATTGCACGAAATCGGCTTCCCTGCTCCGGGATGGTTCACAGATGGGAGGGCGGTCATCCCAAAAAAAATTCACGGCTCTGAAATTATCAGTAACCAGCCCATTAAAAAAAGCCCCGACAGAGCGTCAGGGCTTTTCCTAAATAACCAACCAAACTTTAAATTATGAAAAACCAATACTTAAAGTAATAAGGGAACCACCCCTTATGTGAATCAAATTTAGTGCAAGAAAACCACTGGATAATCTCTTTTAACGTTCTTTAACGCCACTCTTAACAAATCTTTATACTTACTGTGCTTATTTTTTGCAAATCATTAAGAAAATAGCATTTACAGGGTACCCCTTGCCTCCTGCTCCCGCTCAATAGCCTCGAACAATGCCTTAAAATTCCCTTTCCCAAAAGACCGGGCTCCTTTTCGCTGAATGATCTCTATAAACATGGTAGGCCTATCCAACACCGGTTTGGTGAAAATCTGGAGCAAATATCCCTCTTCATCCCTGTCAATAAGGATGCCCAGATCTCTCAGGGGTGCCAGATCCTCATCTATTTCACCTACCCTGTCAAGAACGTCCTCGTAATAGCTGGCCGGAACGGTTAAGAACTCCACACCCCTGTTCCGAAGGGCCGTAACGGTTTCAATAATGTTATCCGTGGCAAGGGCCATATGCTGTACCCCGGCACCGTTGTAAAATTCTATATACTCTTCTATCTGAGATTTTTTCCTGCCATCAGCAGGTTCATTGATCGGAAATTTGATCCTGCCGTTTCCATTACTCATTACCTTACTCATCAGTGCAGTATATTCGGTGGAAATATCTTTGTCATCAAAGGACACTAATTGCGCAAATCCCATGACCCGGGCATAAAATTCGCACCATTTATTCATCTCGTTCCAGCCAACATTACCCACCATATGATCGATGTACTTCAGCCCGACATCCTGTGGTTTGTAGAAAGGTTCCCATTTGCGGAAACCCGGCAAGAAGGCACCCTTAAAACTGCCGCGTTCCACAAAGATGTGTACTGTTTCCCCGTAGGTGTGGATTCCCGAGAGGGTCACCTTGCCGTGTTCATCTGCAAGTGTCTTAGGTTCAAAATAGCTTTTTGCGCCCCTTTTAGTAGTTTCACGAAAGCTCTTTGCCGCATCATCCACCCATAGAGCTATGGCTTTTACACCGTCGCCATGGG
The DNA here is from genome assembly GCA_035312365.1 of Eudoraea sp. Lineage (GTDB taxonomy): Bacteria > Bacteroidota > Bacteroidia > Flavobacteriales > Flavobacteriaceae > JAFMPW01. The sequence continues at coordinate 4,227 of DATGCB010000545.1, forward strand.
CTTCTATATGCCTGTTGATCTCCCCTCCGGATTTCAGGGGTGAAGTGAGTACGAGCCTTATTTTATTTTGCTGGACCACGTAAGATACCCTGTCTTTAAGTCCGGTTTCCAGCCCGGCATAGGCCAGTGGCTGAAAACCCCAGGCTGCCATGTAATAATATGCGGCCTGTTTGGCATTGCCAACGTAGAGTTCAACGTGGTCGGTGCCCAACAATGGTAAAAAATCTTTTGCTTCAGGATTTTCCTTAGGCAACTGCAGTGAGGTATTATCTTGTAATGACATGTTATTTTATTTGAATTGATTAACAAAAGTAAAGTAGACGAAGTGTCCCGCCAGCTTTGCTATCCAAGCTACCACATCGCCCGGAGATGGGCGTTAATATCAATTCGGTATTTCGACAAACCGGAAATTTTTAAGTATGCAAATATCGTAAAAAACCGTCACTTTACCACATGTTTAACCCTTTTCCACCAAAAGTAAACCCGTAATCAAAACCAATATCCCACACTAAAAAAGAAGTGGCTGTTCCGGACTTCGGGTGACCAGGAGTACAGGACCTGGACCGGACCAAAAAAAGACTCCCAGCCATAACCCACTCCGTACCCGGAAAAGTTGGGTTCTGTGAACCACTCTCCCGTGCGGAAAAGATCGTCCTCTGCATTGGCATAATTTGCGGCAAACAAGAGGTGATTTTTTGGGGCAATTTCATAATCCAGTCGTCCGTAGGCCTTTACAAAACTATTCCCGGGAAGGCTTATAAAGTCATAGCCGAGGAAGGGAACGAAATTGTTGATAAGGTTCGTGCCATATCCCCCCAGGACAAAATCGAGTGACGCAATACTTGAAGTCCCCAGTTTAAAGCCCCCTTCGGTTTCCAGATTAAACGAAAGGTTTCCCAAAATGGGAAAAGCCATCCCTAGTCTGGCTTTAGCTATGGAGAATTCCTTGAAGTTGTCATTAAAATCAGAGGAGACCAAATAAAAGTGGAAATCCCCATTGAAATAAAGCCCTTTGGTGGGAAAATACTTATCGTCGTAGGTATCCAGG
>DATGCB010000546.1:0-13293 GCA_035312365.1 Eudoraea sp.
CGGATATTGCGGAACGCTGTGGTGCTAGAGTAATTAAGGTTGAAGCGGAATGGGGAACCCCCATAAAAATAGAAGACGTTAAGCAGGCGTTGGAGAACAGCTCCCCAAAACTTCTGGCGATTGTCCATGCCGAAACCTCAACCGGCGTGTTACAGCCCCTGAAGGAGATAAGCAGCCTGACCAGGGCGGCGGGGGCATTGCTTGTCGTGGATGCCGTGACCTCCTATTGCGGTACCGATCTGAGGGTGGATGAATGGGGCATTGATGCCCTGTATTCCGGCAGCCAAAAATGTTTGAGCGCACCCCCCGGGTTGTCTCCGGTAACTTTCAGCCAAGCGGCGGTCACTGCATTGAACCATCGAAAAACCAAAGTGCAGAGCTGGTTCCTGGATCTGTCCCTGGTCAAAAATTATTGGGCCGGGGCCAAAAGGGCCTACCACCATACGGCACCCGTATCTGCCATGTACGCTATGCGTGAGGCGCTACGCATCGTCCTGGAAGAAGGCCTGGAAAATCGGTTTGAAAGACATCGGAAAAACCATGAATTGTTACGCACGGGCCTCGAAGCTATGGGATTGCAATTTTTGGTGGAACAACAGTACCGCTTACCAATGTTGAATGCGGTACGGATCCCAAACGGGGTGGATGATGCGGAGGTTAGGAAGCGCCTGTTGGATGAATATAACATCGAGATTGGCGGTGGTCTGGGCCCCTATGCGGGAAAAATATGGAGAATAGGCCTGATGGGCGAAAGTTCGGACGCCAACCATGTTAACATGTTGTTGGCAGCATTAAAGGAGGTGATGTGACTAAGGCGAATTTTAACTTATCCGGTTTTTCACGGGTAACGATTTGTTGATCATCAATACAATCACAGGGATAGGGATGTTTATCCAGCTTTCAAAAAGACAGTAAGAACTATGAACTACTTTATAATCATATCCGGATTGGTGTTTTTGGCCGCAATTTTCGGATACATTAATGTTCGTTTATTCAAGCTCCCAACGGCCATCGGCTTAATGCTGATCACCATTTTGTACACTTTAGGGGTCCTGGGCCTGAGCTATTTTGATGACACCCTCCTAAAGGCCGAAGCAGAGTTGATTCAGCAAATCGACTTCGAAATGGTGTTGATGGATTATATGCTGAGTTTTTTATTGTTCGCCGGCGCTTTACACACCAATTTTCAGGATCTAAAAACACTACGGTGGCCCATTATAGCGTTTGCCACAATTGGCGTAGTGACTTCCACCTTCCTGATAGGAACATTGACCTTTTATGTATTGCAGCTACTGGGGTTACAGATACCCTATACCTATTGCCTGCTTTTTGGCGCCTTAATTTCCCCTACTGATCCGATTGCCGTTCTGGGGATTCTCAAAAAAGCGAAGGCACCCCGGAAGCTGGAGATAAAGATCGTAGGAGAATCATTGTTTAATGACGGGGTGGGCGTAGTGCTGTTTTTGACATTATTTGAAATTGCCTCATCTGGGACCGCATCCATAGAACCTATGGATATTGTAAAACTGTTCGGCCAGGAAGTTTTTGGTGGAATACTGCTGGGCTTGTTTATTGGATGGGTTTGCTACAGGATGCTCAAGTCCATTGACGATTTTAGCATAGAGGTCATAATTACATTGGCGGCGGTAATGGTTGGAACGGTGGTGGCACATAAACTGCATTTGTCAGCACCTCTGGCGATGGTTATGGCCGGATTGCTGGTTGGGCATGACAGGGTACGGGGTACCGCAATGTCTGAAACAACAGAGCTCTATCTCGATAAATTTTGGGAACTGGTCGATATTTTACTGAATGCCATCCTATTTGTTTTAATAGGTATGGAAATGTTGGTATTGACCTATGAAGCGAATTATATTCTGGCCGGGTTGTTGGTTATACCCATTGCACTGCTGTGCCGGTTTGGCTCCTTATGGTTGCCCGTAAAAGTCTTTGAAAAGAAATTGGATTTTGTTCCGCATACCAATTTAATTATGACCTGGGGCGGGTTACGGGGAGGAATTTCGATCGCACTGGCACTTAGCTTGTCAAATGATATGAACAGGGAGATGTTTTTGGTGATGACCTACATGGTCGTTGTGTTCTCCATTTTAGTTCAGGGGCTCACCATAGAAAAGGTCATTGGGAATTTACTCCCCAGATCAACCTGATTTAATTGGTTTTATTGAAGAGAGTTATCAGTTGACGAATTTTCTAAATGACCAATGTCATAGTAAAATAAAGGCAGTCCGCTTACCTTGGAGGCATTAATTCTTAAACGTGCGGTACCCGATATTAATCAACAACCGTAAATGGGTAAAATTGAATACGTGTGGACCATTATTCTTCTTCTTGCATACATTACATTAGCCTTATCCATTGTAATGAGCATCCTTTTGCACGGTGCTAAACCGTCTAAAACCTTATCCTGGATGTTAGCGATATTTACAATTCCCGTAGGCGGGATGCTACTGTATTTGCTTTTGGGAAGGAATCGCAGAAAGAACAAATTGCTCAGGCAGGTGAAACCCACTTTTTTGCAACGCTCCAAACCTGCGGCAGAACATGTCTCTTTTCTGGGTGGAAAATATCAAAAATTAATGTCGCTCGCATACAGGAATTCCCATTTTCCTCCTACTGCAAATAACCGATTACAATTACTGAAAGATGGGAAGACGACCTTCGAGTCGATCTTTACTGCCCTGGAGCAGGCCCAATCCGAAATCCATTTGCAATACTATATATTTGAGGAAGGGGAGCTCGCAGACCGGCTCTTACTCCTGTTTAAAGGCAAATTGGCCCAAGGGGTTAAAATACGGATGATTTATGACGGCATTGGCAGTTTTTCGCTGAGTAAATCCTATCTGAAAAAATTAGTGGCCATCGGGGTGGAAGTGTACCCATTTCTTCCCTTTAAATTTGGCCGCTTTCTTTCTTCTCTGAATTACAGGAATCACCGGAAGATAATTGTGATCGACCGTAAAATTGCTTTTACAGGGGGTATCAACATTTCAGATAAGTACCTGAAAGGCGATCCTGCCCTTGGAAACTGGCACGACATGCATCTTAAAATAGAAGGCCAGGCTGTTTTGCATTTAAATCAGGTCTTTGCATTTGATTGGTATCTGGTAAGTCAGGAAGTAATCAAACCGTCACCCCTTAAGGAGCCCTCCCCTGATGATACCTCTGGTACGCTGGTACAGATTGTATCCGGTGGCCCCGATGATGATTTTGCCTCCCTGGAGCAGACGTATTTTACAATTATCAATAAGGCGCGCGACTATCTATACATCACGAATCCTTATGTGATCCCCGGTCCGGCTATCATGCAGTCCTTGCAGACAGCCGCCTTAAGCGGGGTGGATGTGCGGTTGCTGCTTTCGGAAAAAGCGGATAGCAAAATCGTGGGTTGGTGTGTGCGTTCTTATTTTGAATCGCTTTTAAAATCGGGCATTGGGATCTATTTGTTTCCGGAAGGCTTTTTACACAGTAAGATTATGGTGAGTGATGATGCGGTTTCTACCATAGGAACTGCCAATCTGGATGACCGCAGTTTTGAGCAGAATTATGAAGTCAATGCCATTGTTTATGACGAGCATTTTGCAAAATTATTAAAGCAGGACTTTTTAAAGGACAGCAATGTGAGCAGGATGCTTTCCCATCAGGAATATTTGAAGAGGCCGTGGACCGATAAATTAAAGGAAGGATTTGGAAAAGTGTTCAGTCCGGTATTATGAACTAATGGCCTCATACCCCAATTCATTCTTACAAACAATGTCCCTGGTCCAGCAGTCCAAATTGTAAAATGTTGTTGCAGCTATATTGGTCAGTGCTTCTTTGGTAACAAACCCCTGGTGCGGAGTCAGCAGCACATTTGGGTAGGAGAGTAATTTCACCAAATGGGGATCTTTGATTCCATCCTTTGAATGATCCTGAAAGAAAGAGCCCCTTTCCTTTTCATAGACATCGGTACCATAAGCTCCGATCATGTCCTTCTCCAGGGCAAGGAGCAATGCCTTCGTATCTACCACGGCACCCCTTGCCGTATTGACCAGGATTACATTTTTTTTCATTTTCCTGAACTGAATATCACGGATCATATAATGTGTTTCCCCGGTAAGCGGTACGTGTAAACTAATCATATCCGATCCGGTACAAAGTTCTTCAAGGTTCACATAATTGACATTGTATTTTTGAACCAGTACATTGTTGGGGTTGATGTCACAAGCCAAAATTTTACAGCCGAATCCGTGCATGATTTTGACCATTACAGATCCAATTTTACCGGTACCGATGATCCCTGCAGTTTTGTTGTTCAGGTCGAAACCCACAAGGCCATCCTGTAAAAAATTATAGCTGTGTACCCTGTCATTGGCGGGAATAATTTTACGGTTCAGCGCAAGTAAGAGGCCAATGGCAAGCTCTGCAATGGCATTGGGAGAATACTCCGGAGTATTGGCGACCTTAAGACCCAGTTGTTTCGCGGCCTTTATGTAGATGTTGTTGTATCCGGCTGAACGCAGTGTAATATAACGTACCCCCAGTTCACGAAGTTTTTCGAGGACCAACAGAGATGCATCGTCACCTGAGAATATAGAGATGGCATCAAAGCCTACGGCTTTTATGGCCGTATTTGTATCCAAAGCTTCCTGCAGATAAGAAACCCGGTATTTGTTGTTGTTTGCCGCAGCCAAAAATGGAATTTCGTATTCCTTTGCACTATATACCAGTAATTTCATCGTCCGGATCTTTTCTGAATATGAGATCCTGCTCTTCCATAGCCAGCACGACCAAATCGATATAGTCATCAATAGTTTTCTCGATGTTCCTTGGATCAACGATGTCAATGGCTCCACGCCAGATCAACGAACGTTCTTTTCCGACACAAATACAATAAAGGGAAGTCTCGGCATGGTATACCTTATAATTTTGATAGTAGTCCTCTTCGTAATATATGTCCTGATGCTGCCTGTAGTCTTCTTTAAAACCTTCCATACTGTTATAGAGCTCGTTTACGGATCTCGTTAAGGTTTTCCTGTTTTCCGCTCCCGTAATTTTGGTAAGCACAATTGCGTCGAAACCCTTATCCAAAAGGCTTTCCTCAACCTCATCAAGTTCTTTTTCGCTTCTCTTTGAATTTGTAAAATCCACATCAAAAACATCGATACTCCGCATGGCCTCAACGTTTCTTTTATTAAACTCCTTTTTTAGTTTACGTTCAAATTTGTCACGTGCATTTTCATTATCGGTCATTCCAATAACCAATACCTTAGAGGCATCGAAGATTACGATATCGGGATTCTTCCAGTTTTCGACCAGCTCGGCCGAAGAGCACCCCATCAGGATAATGACTAAAAAAAGGATCAATTTTTTCATTAGAATATGTTTTTAGTTCAGCAATCGCTTTTGTTTCCCCTTCTTTATAACTTCAGAAACCACTATGAACAAGCTATCCTTGATCTCCCTGTAGGTTTCCAAATAAGCCTGCATGGCAATCAATAGCTCTTTATGGGTGGCTATATAGGCCCTTTCCATTTTTGGTTGTTCAACATCGTCAAGCATAATTTCCAATTGATTTTCATGGGCCTGTACTTTTTTAAACAGGGGTACAATATCTTTTTCTGCCTTTTGCAGTTGGGCAATGACCTTCTTACTTTCATCAAATATCCGGGAATCCACCAGCTGAAGTGTATAGGATGTCACAAGATTATTGAGAAACATCTGTTCGTCACGCATGAACTTAAGCTCGGAGAACCAACGTAGGCTGGCTTCGTGCATTTCTTCTGTACTTAACCATTCCAAATAAGTATATTTTATTGTTTTAGGATGCATTTTTATTATTTCTACAGATGACACACTTGTATACGACCTAAGGTAAAGGAAGCCGCAAAGAATCAAAATGACAATGGTCAGTTTATGTCAGAAAATTGCGATGCTTGTAATCGTTCCCGTAGTTTGTTGTTACGCTAATTACATTTTTGATGAATGGCCTTTCCGGGATGTGTTTCAGGATCCCTGTAAAACAAGGGCAGCAACGTCCCCTAATTTAGGAATATCTATGTGCCAGCCATAGAGATCCCTTAGTTTAACCCTGAAGGCATTCAATGCGGAAGGCTCGCCGTGGATAAGGAAAACTTTTTCGGGAATGTTTTTAATGTCTTTCATCCAATGTAATAATTCTTGCTGGTCAGCATGGGCCGACAAACTTTCCAGATGTTGGATTTCTGCCCTGACAGGATGGTATTTTCCGAATAACTTGAGCTCGTGTGTACCCTCCAAAAGCAGCCTTCCACGGGTTCCTTCGGCCTGGTAGCCAACAAGGAGTACCGTTGTTGAAGGGATATCGATGAGTTGTTTCAGATATGTAAGCACCCTTCCCCCCGTGACCATTCCGCTGCCGGCAATGACAATTTTCGGTCTTGGATCGTCTATGGTCTTCCAGGTGTCCGCATACGAGCTTATGATATTGAAATGACTGCACATGGCGTGGTATTCTTTCATAGGGAGCTGGTGCCATTCGGGAAATTTTTCAAAAACAGAAAGGACATTATTGCCCATGGGACTGTCGACAAATACGGGAATATTGGGAATTTTGTTCTTCTTGTATAACTGCCATAATAGATACATCAGTGATTGCAGACGCTCTACGGCAAATGACGGAATGATAAGAATACCCTTCTCACTTATGGTTCTGCTGACCAGTGAAATCACTTTATTTTCTACATCCTCTTTTGGATGAAGTTTGTTCCCATAGGTGCTCTCTACAAAAAGAAAATCGGCCCATTCAGGGCGTTCAGGAGGTGGCAGGAGTGAATCCTCTTCCCTTCCTACATCGCCTGAAAACACGAACATTTTTCCAAATATTTCCAGTTCAATAAAGGTGGCGCCGATAATATGGCCATTATATCGGAATCTGAATCGAATGCGTTCCGACAGCGAAATCCATTTTTCTTTTTCTTCGCAACAAAACAATGCAATGGCCTGTTCTGCCTCCCGTACCGTGTAAAAGGGTAGTGCGGGATGGTGTTTGCCGTACCCTTCCTCGTTAGCCTGTACTGCCTCCTCCTCGTGAATTTTGGCACTATCCAGCAAAATGATCCGGGTGATTGCAAGGGTTGGGGAAGTGCCTATGATTTTCCCTTTGAATCCTTCTTTCACCAATCTTGGGAGGTATCCGGTATGGTCCAGATGGCCGTGGGTCAAAAGTACATAGTCGATCCCGGAGGCGTCTACTGCCAATGGTTTCCAGTTGAGTTCCCGAAGTTGCTTTAAACCCTGGAACATACCGCAATCTACCATAAGATTCCCATCGGGCGTTTCAAGATAGAATTTGGAACCGGTTACCGTACCAGAGGCGCCCAGGAAATGGATTTTCATTGTATTCATCACCTAAGCATTACAAAGTTGGCTGATTTCGTTAAGGATTTTATCCTTTCGCACCTGGGAAATCCCCAAATGGTCCAAAAAGAATTTGTCCTTCCACAGTTGCCGGCAAAGTACCACATCCCGACTTAACAAAAATTGTTTTTCACGTTTGGTCAAGAGGTTAGATACGGTAATGGGGTAAAGTCCCAACCGGTCAATGCGGTCTTTGAGGCCATCCTCCCTTGGATGGTCCCAGCTCAACAGGTACAATCCCGCGCATTTTCCATACTGGATAGCATCTGCTGTAAAACGTGTATTTGTGACAACCCATCCCCTGTCCAATATTCTGGGGAAGCTATTTTTGGTTTCCCAGTGGGCTTCTATATCCTTGTACCGGGAATGAATGTAGAGCGGCACTCTTACATTACAATTGCGGCCTTCCTCCCCGTGGAACTTGCATTCAACAATGGTAGTCTGCCCGTTTTTTTCGGCTACCACATCTACTTCATGGGTTACGCATATACCGTCCATATTGATACCTACATTGGTGACATAACCTGAATACTGCAAAATTGCGGCGATAAATCGTTCAAAGGGGAATCCGGTGGGTCCTAACTCGTAAATCGCTTTTTTTAGTTTGTACTTTGAAGCAAAAACGGATTCTTTCTTTTTAAGCAGGGCATAGATCCTGTTGTAGATTTCTTTGGTAGAGATGCCTGCATAGAGTTCCTCCTGTACTTTTCCCAGGATCTGGTCTATCAAATCATGATCAGCCCCGCTGTGTTTCAGCGAATTCCGAAGTTTATCCAGGGAAAATTTTACCTTTTCTCCGGAGGATTTGATAATATCGATATCCCCTTCTTTATGCATTTTGACCTTTTATATGGATATCCACTTCCGGGATTTTCAGCAATTGCAACGTTGCGGAAGCAAGGGTAACGGCGCCATTGGTGTCTGAGACGGATTTTTCTATATGTTCGAACAGTTGATGCCTGGTATGCCTTCTCCGTTTATAATCGGTAATATATCTTAGATTGATTTCGATCCAATTATCAGTAAGTCTTACGGCAATGGTAGGTTTCAATGTGGCATCTTCAATATAATAACGCGCAACCATTTCCTTCCATTTAGCCAGGGAATTTTTTGTGTATTCTGAAAGCAGTTGTGACGCATTGTCCATTACAATTTGCTTCGCCAGTTCTAGCTCAGAATCATAGGTGATAAGGATATTTAATTCGTCCCAGACAAAAGGAAAGTCCATAGAGTAGTTTTTTATGGGCCCTTTGAAGACGAAGGCGTTGCTTATTTTTACAATTCTGCCGGAATAGTTATCGCTACTGACCCATTCGCCCATTTCCATAAGTGTTGTATATATACTGTCAATGTCGATAACATCGCCTTTGATACCGTTGATCTCAATCCTGTCTCCCGGTTTGTAAACGCGTACAAAAAAGATGTAAAAAGAACCTGCAATGCTCAAGATCAATTCTTGCAAAGTAAATGTGATTCCTGCTGTAAAAAGTCCTATAATGATGGTATAATCCTCAATACGTTCAACAGTAAACGAAATTAAAACGATCAAACAGATCAGGAAATACCCTACGATCTCAATACCTTTTTGCGCCCTGTAACGGATGGTTATATCACTTATTCGCTTTTTTATCTGCTTGCGAAAAAAACCGATCACGATCACGATAAAAAGTATCCACAGGATAATTTTTGTCGTCTTTACAACCACGGGATTATCCAATAAATTCAGTAGTTCGTCCATTGACATTCTATTCAATACCGGTTATACAATCATTGTTACTGCCGTCGGCGATTTAGAAGCCAACCATTTAGCTTTTAGGCCTGAAATAATCCCGGACAAGGGCTTTGAACTGGTTTTCGGTCATGCTATCCGTTTTGGTGACCGTTTTTAACCTGGCTGCCAGGGCTTTGTGAGATTTATGCAACTCCCTCGCAAACTTTTTGTTTGTTGCCGCAGGGCCAAAAAGGGCGATGGCATCGGCATCACCAATGGCATCCGCCAGGGTATTGAAATAGGTCTTCAACTGATTTTTCTCCCTTTCCAAAAATTTACTGTCCTGAACCACATCCTGAGGTCCCCCCTGAGTAGCGCGAGTCCCTGATCCACCTCTGGGCCTAAAGAATTCCAACCCGGAATAAATGGTTTCTAATTCCTCCTGTTCTCCGGTGAGGCTCACGATATGGGCCTTCTCCTTATCTAACCAAATCCCTTTTTTGTTCAATATGTGTAATTTTTTTAATGTAAGGCCAGTATAGGCACCGTTGCGTCGTAGCCTATCTCCTTGACCAATGGTTTATAAAATACGCTGCCAAAGAAAAAGTGTTTGCGGTTGATAAAAGCGATCATATCACTGCCTCTGCTTTCAACAAATGTGGTTAACCCTTCGGCTACGTCTTTTACAGGCAGGATATGGAAATCATGATCCACAGGCTCCAATATTTCGTCCAGTAACTGCCTGTTGGTTTCCTGGGATGCATCTAACTCCTGTTTTTTACGGACGTATAAAACCTGTATGGATGCCATGTGCATTTTGGCTATTTCTATGAGGTAACGCAGTTCTTTGCGTTTAAATGCCGTCTTGTAGTTGGTAGGGAATACAATTTCCTGCAAAGCGGAAAACGCAACGTTTTCAGGTATAGCCAGAACCGGACATTCAGTTATTTTTTCCATGGCGTTTACGGTATTGCTTCCAAAAATCACCCCTCTTGTACCAGAGGCCCCCTGTGTTCCCATAACCATCAGTTCAATATCTTTTGTGTCGATCGTCTGCTTCAGGGCTTCCGACAAGAAATTAATGGTAGCGAGGGTATGATAGGTATGCCTGGGATTGTCATGATGCAATTTGAGCACGTCCAACAGTTTTACAAATCCCTCCTCGGATTTTGCCCTGGCGGCCTCGTATTCTGCACTTCCGGGCTCTGGAATAATCAGACTACGGGTTGTATAGCTCTCCAATTGAAAAACATTCAGAAAATAGAATTCACAATTAATTTTAGAATACAAATCAAGCGCATATCGCGCGGCATTCAGGGCATTTTTAGAAAAATCCGTAGGCACTAATATTCGTTTGTGCATCATCCTCTTTTTTAATTATGCCTTAAATGTAAATGCCCCTTTTGTTTTTGCCTATGACAATTATCAGTCCCGGCATGGCAGGATTAAGAATGGAGTTTCTGTGTACATGCTGACATCCCTGATCACCGGTTCTCGCATCAACCGGTCAAAAAAACTGTGCTTGTGGTAAACCATTGCGAACATGTCCAGGTGGAGTTTATCCAAAAAAGTATCAATGACCCTGGCTTTATCATCAAAATCATGTATCCGGTGAAAGGTTTGGTTTACATCTTTAAGGGATAGCTCCAATAATTTCCGGTATGATTCCTGGTCCTTGTCCAAAATCTCTTCTTCGGTTATGTGCATGACATGGACCGTAGCTCTATGCAGGGATGCCAGAAATAAAAGGGGTGCAAGGGTTTTCTTTTCGCACCCTTTTTTAAAATCAGTGACAAAGGCAATTTCTTTAGGTGTTTTGAAGTCGATTTGCCTGGGAACAGCCAGGACAGGACAATGTTTTACAGTATTCACTACCTGCATGGTGTTGCTGCCCAGGAAAATTTCCTTAGCCCCGGTTTGGCCTTTAACACCCATCACAACCAGGTCGATATCATATTCCGGGATCAACTTATTGACAGTTTTTGTCAGTATCCCTTTTTTTGAGATCGTTCGAAACCGGTGTTGGGGATGAGCACTATCCAACACGATCTTATGAAAAGTTCTGGTCAGCTGTTCCTCGGATGCTATCTGAATTTCTTTCAGTCTTTTTTTACTTCCGAACATCATCGTCCTTTTTCCATCCAAGGGAGTATACTCGTCAAAAACATGGAGGATATGAAAGGTAGCTGGTCTCGAAGAAAATAGTTTAGCCGCATAGAATAGTGCACAATACGCATCGTGGGAAAAATCTGTGGCAACCAATATGTTTTTCATCGATTTTATGCTATAACTGAGGTATGACCATAAACGGAGTGGTTACATGAAATCCTATTTTCTTGATGACAGGTTCGATAAACAGCCGCTCCAGAAATGTATGTTTGTTCTGTACCATTACTAAGAGGTTAATCACCGTATTGCGTTGAAATTCATTGACGGCCGCAATGATTTCGTTATCGGGCACTTCATGGAAAATGCCTCGCTGGCCCAATAGCTTGTTCAGTTGTGCCTTGTGCCTGTCCTGGGCTTCGTTCAGGTCATATCCTGTTCGGACGTGCATTACATTAATTCTGGAGTTGTGCTGTGTGGCAATTGCCAGAAGTGGGTCTATTTTTTCCTTTGTGTATGCTATTTCGTAGTCCGTAGGGAACAATATTTCCCTGGGAGCCTCAAACGCATATTTCGGCGGTACGGCGATCACCGGGCATTTCGCTTTTTTTATTACGTGTACTGTGTTGGTGCCGAAAAGGATTTCCTGGGCGCCGGTTGCACCTTTGGTACCCATTACAATCAGGTCTATATTTTGGGTTTCCACAGTTTTCGAAATTTCATCCAAAAGCGTATTAAAAACCGAATGAACCGTGATCTTATGGTTTGGATTTCTATATTGGTTTTCCAAACGCCGTTTTAATTTGTCCAGCTGGTCCATTGAATTTTGCTGATACAGGTCACCTAGACCGTATTGTGCGGGATGTGACAGAAGATATTCGGTGTGATACACGGGGGGTGTAAATGTATTCAACAAATAGAGCGTACATTCCACATCCTTAAAGACCAGCATGGCATATCGGATGGCTTCAAAGGCATTATCGGAAAAATCGGTGGGCACTAAAATTCGGGTCATTGCCAGGGATTTAGGTTTCACGGTAAAACTAACATGCAAAAAGTTCACATACCATGATATTGGTCAGTTTGACCGGGTTTGATTTTTAGTAATTTCATGGTATCAAAATCAAAGGAATGAAGCGTAGTTTCAAAAAGGTCATCGATTCGGATACCCTGGTTTTAGTGGATTTTTATGCGGATTGGTGCGGTCCCTGCAAGATGTTGGCTCCAATCCTGAAACAGGTCAAGGACGAACTGGGCGAAACCGTTAAAATAATAAAGATCGATGTGGATAAAAACCAAAAGATTGCTGCAAAATATCAAATTCGCGGGGTGCCAACGATGCTGTTGTTTAAAAATGGGAAGGCACTCTGGAGGCAATCCGGAGTTTTGCCGAAAAATGATATCGTCGGGGTGGTGAAGTCTTTTCAGTAATTGGGGAAATGTGGTGGTATCCTTCAAATAATACATTTTATGAATTATTCATGCAATACCAGAAAAGGTATTTTGGTATAGTAACTAATCTTTTCCACGCTGGGTCTGAAAAGTATCCGTTGTAAAAAATTCAGGTTTTTGGCCACCATCACAATCATATCAATCTCCCTGCTTTCGGTAAAACACTGTACTGCCGCTTCAAGTTTCTGTCCGGTTATTTTGTGCAGCGTATGTTCCAAATCAACAAAATAATCACTTAGAAATCTTTGGTTCCTAAGCTGCCCGGTGCTATATTCTTCCCCCTTTTGCGAAATGTATACGAAGCGAAGGGCTGAGGCATGCATGATCGCGAGGTCCCTTAGATCGTCCAGGACTTTAACATTGTAGTTCAAATGGTAGTCGGTAGGGAAGGCAATTTCCCTGGGGTGATGGTATTCCGCATCTTCAGGAACGGCCAAAATCGGGCACTTCACCTTGGTCATCACATTCCCTGTATTGCTGCCGATGGTTACTTTTTTGAGTCCGGTCGCACCCTTGGTACCCATAACAATGAGATCAATCTTGTTTTCTTCAATTAGGTTTTTTATCGAATCGGTAAAGAGGCCATAAATTGCCCTGGTGACGAATGTGTGTTTTGAATTTAAGGGTAG
>DATGCB010000547.1:0-3494 GCA_035312365.1 Eudoraea sp.
TTTAGAAATTTTCCTCCTCCCGAAGATATCAGGACGGTGGCATCCTCTATTACCATATTGTTATTGCCCTTCACAGTCACGTAAATACTTGCTTTTTCGCCTACCGCCACGCTTGGGGAGCCTTGAGATGTTTGAATATAAAGCCTCTTTAAAGGCGGTGATTCCATATTGGTTACATCATCCTTAGCAACCTCGGCCGCTTGGTGTACGTCAGATATTGCTTCTTTTACTGTAGTAGTAGCTTTGCCTTCCTGGTTTAAACTCCAAACCACAAAGGAGGCAATAGAGATAATCACAATGCCCAACACTACTTTCCATCTACTGAACATTCTTTCTTTTACGTTTTTCTCTTTCCCAGCCTTGACTTCCCCAAATATATCGTCATTTACAACCCCAATAATTGAGTTCTCAATTCCCTTTATTAATCGCCGGATATGCCCTTCAAACGAAGTCCCGGAACGCACCTCATATGCATTGCGGTAGTGTAAATCTTTGATGTCTGATGGTAATTCTTGCTCCGCAGGATGTTTGGCCCTTCCTACGGGCACAGGAATGACTGGAATACCCCTTTTCAGTGCTGTTTCAATTTCTATACGCACAAAATCGGATGGATCTTCAAGGCGCGAAACCCCTCTGGAATCCGTGGCAAACCATCTTTCTCCTATTATCACCACCAAAATATCACATTTTGAGACAAATTCAGTGATGTGCTTTCTGAAATCTATACCCGGCGGTATTGAATCAATATCGAAGAAAATTTGTTTTTCCCCAAAATGAGACTTTAGGCGGTCGTAGATTCTGCCAGCGGCATCCGGGGAATCCTCTCTTCTGTACGAAATAAAGATTTGGATCATTGCTTATTTTTATTAGCATTATAAAGTTATTAAATTATTATCGCCTTTCTGCTTGTATATTGAGCGGCATGCAATCAGAAATTTTTGAACACCAAAACTAAATGCAGGATTGTCCGCTAACTCCAGATCTCCGGCGGTTGCTTGAAAATAATCTTAATTCATAATTATTTAGGTGAATTTACACCAAGGGAATGGAACTTTCGTATTACCATTCCTTATAAATCTATCGACATTAGGATCTTTAAAATGTCCTAATTTTTAGGGAAGGCTACAATATGGTATTAAATAATTTTATTATCAAAAGGGAGCACAGGTCTTAATCAAAGTTTAAAAAAGGGATACCATAATGGGAATAAAATTCATTAATTACATTTATCCCATTAATAGAAACAATAACCCTAAAATTAGTGACAGACCTTCAAACTAAAAGATTGAGATTTCGACAATGGCGAGAAGCCGACTTTGAACCTTTTGCCAATTATTTTGCAGATGAAGAAAAGGCCAAATTTGTAGGAGGACAAAAATCAAGGGAAGAGGCTTGGAGATTGATGGCAACTTATATTGGCCATTATAATCTAAAGGGTTATGGATATATGGCAGTTGAGGAAAAATCCTCAAATAGGTTGGTCGGGTGTGTTGGCCTTTGGAAATCCGAACCCTGGCCAGAACTCGAACTCGGTTACTGGCTATTGAATGAAATGCAGGGTAAAGGGTATGCAACAGAAGCTGCTGCAAAAGTGAAGGATTATGCATTCGAAACTTTACAAGTCAAAACCTTCGTTAGCTATATAGATCCTAAAAATGAATCTTCTAAAAGATTGGCAATACGATTAGGAGCTATTTATGAAACAGATATTGAGCTTCTTGATTTCGGATTACATTGTGTTTACCGGTATACTTGGGAATGAAATATAAAAAGAGTAAAATATCCGAAATGAAAATAAATCTTATTAAAACTAATGTTTATTCAAACCAATTCTAAAGTTCAATAAAACGATGAATTCTATTATTCAATTCTGTTCCCGATATATTTTGCTTTACGTTACTTTATGCCCATTAATATTTATGTCCTGTGGACAAAAATTCACTGAAACTACCGAAATAAGGGGTGTTTACGGTAACCCCAAACCTTTTTGGGATAAAGGATTCAATCTTAACAAGCTCGGGGTCAATGCTATTTTTGTACATAGCGGATCGATTAACCATGATATGGTTAATAGGGCCAGATCTGAGGGTGTAATGGTTTATGCTGAATTTGCCACCTTGAATGGTAAAAATTATATAGAAAAACACCCCGAAGCTTGGGCTATTGATGAAAAAGGCGAAAAAGTGCAAGCTGCATCGTGGTTTATGGGGGTTTGTCCTACTGAACCCGGTTTCCGTAGGTATCGTTTTAGCCAGTTGCGGGATTTACTTTTGGAGTATGACCTGGATGGTGTTTGGATGGACTATGTACATTGGCATGCCCAGTTTGAAGAACCTGAACCCATTTTGCCCGAAACCTGTTTCTGTGATCATTGTCTTGATGAATTTTCAAAAGATTCAAGGATCGAAATTCCGGGCGGAAACATCTCAGAGAAAGCATCATGGATACTCAACAATCATGATAAATCATGGCGCAATTGGCGATGTAAAGTGATTTATGACTGGACCCATGAAATAAAAAGTATTATCAATGAAATAAAACCAAAAGCGCTCCTTGGACTTTATCATTGCCCATGGGACGATCAGGAATTCAATGGCGCAAGACGCCGTATACTGGGACTCGACTATAATCTATTAAAAGAAACGATCGATGTATTTTCTCCTATGGTATACCATGAAAGAATGGGAAGAGAGCCCGATTGGGTTAAAGAGAATATACAATGGTTAAGTAATCGACTAAATATTAAAAAGGATTCTTATCCAAAATTATGGCCTATTGTTCAAGCTTATAACAACCCGGGGACCATTTCCCTTGAGGAATTTGAAATTGTTCTGAAAGGTGGACTGGCAGATGAATCTAGCGGAGTGATGATTTTTACAACTTCTGCCGTAGCTGAGGATAAAGGTAAAACAGAAGTAATGAAAAAAGTGTATACCAACCTAATGGAAAAGTTAGAAAACTAGACTATATAAGTCTTTATCCAAACTAATAGTTAATTTGCATCATTATTTACCTGGTCAGATGATAGGATGTCGATATTGAAAGTTCAAATAAACGATAATATGCTTACAGACATCAATCCAAAATTGCCAATGCGCAATAAAACGATTACCAAGGATTTCTATTTAAACAGATTAGATTTTCAAAAACTTGGAAGTGCAGACTATGATGGTTACTTGATGCTTGAAAAAGACAATATTCAGATCCATTTTTTTGAGTTCAAAGCACTTAATCCGAAAGAAAACTACGGACAAGTCTATATAAGAGTTGATGGTATTGAAAAATTCCATCAATTATTGTTGGACAACGGAACAAGTATTCACCCAAATGGAAGTCTGCAAATTAAACCTTGGGGGCAAAAGGAATTTTCCATTCTTGATCCGGACAATAACTTACTAACTTTCGGAGAGAGTATTTAAATAGTCGGTTAAAGTTCAAATAAAGGATAAATAGCAATTGATGATCAGCCCTAAAAGTGAGGACCAAGAAGTCAT
>DATGCB010000548.1:0-14417 GCA_035312365.1 Eudoraea sp.
GGGAAAGACCCATCCGTCACTCTCTCCTACCTTAGTCCGGCCATGGAGGAAGGATATCCCGGGGAACTACGGGTAACGGTGTTCTATCAATTAATTGGAAAGGCGCTTCATATTACGCATAGCGCGACAACCGATCATACAACGGTGATCAACTTAACGAATCATTCCTATTTCCAACTGGACGATGCACCCCAAATAGATCATTACCTGATGCAACTAAAAAGCGGGAAGATTTTGGAGACACAGGATAACCTGCTCCCCACGGGAAGGATTATTCCGGTCCAAAATACCATCTATGATTTTCTCAAGGAGAAAAGAATAGCCACCGCCTCACTGGACACTCCCTACCTCCTGGAATCTGATAAGGGAATTGCCGGCAGCGTATATTCCCCGATCTCGGGCATTTCCATGAAGGTTCGTACCAATCAGCCCGCTATGGTTGTATACCGGCCTAAAGAGTTTCCCGGGGTCTGTTTTGAAACCCAAAACTACCCGGATGCACCGAACCATCCACATTTCCCTTCTTCTGTATTGCACCCGGGAGAAACGTATTGCAACAGAGCAAACTTTGAATTTGATTTAGTATTTTAGAGAAATTTTATTCATATCCCTATGAAAGCACTTAAATGGATTTTAACTATTGTAGTCGTTCTCGGACTTTTGATTGTGTTTGTGGGTATGCCCTATATGCGGAAGGAGACCAAAAAGCACAGCCCTCAAAAGACCGCTACCTATACCCGCAACGGCCTGGATCTTTCCGTCAGTTATAGCAGTCCCTTTAAAAAAGGACGCGTGATCTTCGGAGAACTGGTACCCTATGGCAAGGTCTGGAGGACGGGTGCCAATGAACCAACGACCTTTACCACAGCAACCGATTTAAAAATCATTGACAAGTCTTTGGCTGCAGGGACTTATTCCTTGTGGACCATCCCAAATAAGTCGGCCTGGAAGATCCTGTTCAACAAAGAGGTGCCAGACTGGGGTGTGACGCTAAGCAGCGGGGGACGGGAAACCACACGGGATCCGGCAATGGATGCCGTGGAAGTCGAAGTTCCGGTAACCGGGTTATCAGATATTGAAGAAAGTTTTACAATTGACTTTGAAGGGGCAGATCAGACGTATCTAAACCTGTCCTGGGATACCACAAAAGTCAGGGTACCCCTTAGCAGATAAATGTGGGCAATCGCAAAAATATAGGTGCTGACGGTGTTTCCAGGATACGGGAACAGAGGAAACAGGCACCATCTGTTTCTGCACTCACCACAGGGATTTTAAGGGGTGATACCACCGCCCTGGCCAGGGGACTGACCCTGGTTGAAAGCCATAAAAAAGAAGACCGGAAAAAGGCGAATATCCTTCTTGAAAAGTGCCTGGCTCAGAAATCTGATAGTATCCGAATCGGTATTACGGGCGTGCCGGGGGTTGGTAAAAGTACTTTTATCGAGGTTTTCGGTGCTGTGATTGCCAACATGGGAAAAAAAGTAGCCGTATTGGCCATTGACCCTACAAGTACCGTTAGTAAAGGAAGTATATTAGGGGATAAGACCCGAATGCAGCTATTGGTTAAAAATACCAATGCCTTTATAAGACCCTCACCTTCAGGGGATTCTTTAGGCGGGGTGGCCCGAAGCACAAGGGAAGGCATTATCTTATGCGAAGCTGCCGGGTACCAGGTGATCCTTATAGAAACCGTTGGCGTTGGGCAAAATGAAATGGCCGTTCACAGTATGGTTGATTTCTTTTTACTACTGAAACTGGCCGGCGCCGGGGATGAATTACAGGGCATAAAGAGAGGCATTGTTGAAATGGCCGACGCCATCTTGGTCAACAAGGCCGACGGAGCAAACGTTAAACAGGCGGAACATGCGCGGTCCGAATTTGAAAGGGCATTGCACCTCTACCCTCCCAAGGTGAACGGCTGGCAACCAAAAACCCTTGTTTGTTCATCCTTGCAGAATGAAGGAATAAGCGAAATATGGGAAATGATTGATGACTACATTGTCAACAACAAAAAAAGCGGTCACCTGCAATCAAAACGGAGATCACAGAATAAAAAATGGTTCCTTCAAACGGTTGAAGAACAGCTCAATGCCCGGTTTTATGAATCTCCTGTAATAAAGGAAAAACTGAAGACACTTCTGGAATTGGTGGAAGACCATCGCATTTCTCCTTTCAGGGCGGCCGAAGAACTCTTCGGATTTTATAAGCTGATGCCATAATTCCACCTGAGGGGGCCATGATCCCGTCCTGATAAATTGCGTAATGCCCGTTTTATTATCTATTTCGGATGCAACCATTTGGAATTGATTGATATTAAATTGAAAAGGCTAAATTTGTATTGATAATTTTGAAATAAGCCATAAGAAAGCCTGTATAATCCATCGTAACCAACCGAATCCTGAGACGTCGGGATAGGAAACAAAGAGCGACTTTCCTGAAAAGGCGGGTTCATCTAAAAAGGGTTTCACTAACAAAACCGCTTGCATGACTCCCATAACAAATGCACTCCTATCCATTGTAGTACCCCTATACGACGAGGAAGATAATGTTGCGCTCCTTACCCAAAAAATCCATGAAAGCCTGTCCGGGTACAACTATCAGATCATTTATGTCGATGATTTTTCGAGGGACAGTACCAGGGTTGTCATACAGGAAATGCAGGACGAAAGCGTTCATCTCATAGCCCTTAAAAAAAATTATGGTCAAAGTCTTGCCCTGGCAGCCGGCCTGGATTATGCACAAGGTGAATTTATCATTACGATGGATGGTGACCTTCAGAATGACCCCGGTGATATTCCCCAAATGCTCCAATATGCGGTCGATGGCCAATATGATGTCGTTACCGGCATCCGACAGAAAAGAAAGGATTCTATCATAAAAAAGATCCCCTCTAAAATTGCCAATTTTCTGGTCCGCCTGGTGACCAAACTCGACATTAAGGACAACGGTTGCGCCCTTAAAGTATTTACGCAGGACATTGCTAAGGACCTCAACCTGTATGGGGAAATGCATCGTTTTATTTCCCTGCTGGCCTATTTGGAAGGCGCCCAGATAAAGCAGGTCCCTGTGAAACACCACGCCAGGCACGCCGGGACCTCCAAATATGGTTTGGAAAGGGTATTCAAGGTAGTTGCCGATATGATGTTGCTTTTATTTATTCGAAAGTATTTCCAGAGGCCACTGCACTTATTCGGCATTTTTGGTGTACTGCTGGTGGTGCTGGGCGTGTTCATCAACATCTATCTGCTGATCGTAAAACTGGGATTTGGGGAAGACATAGGCACCAGGCCATTATTAATGTTTGGCATGATGTTTATACTGGCAGGCATTCAGTTATTTACGATAGGCATCGTCATGGAATTGCTGATCCGCACCTATTATGAGTCACAAAGTAAGCGCCCCTACCGCATTAAAAACATTTCAATAGGTGGCAAATCTTCGTAAAAAGGGAATTACCGTCCTCAAGGTTCTTGTTAGTGCGGTATTGATATACTTTATTTTCACCAAGATCCGTCTGGAAGACGTCCTCGATATTTTAAAAAAATCCCATCCCTTTTATCTGGTCCTGGCCCTCGTTTTCTTTATCCTGTCCAAAGTGGTGGCTGCGGTCAGGCTCAACGGGTACTTCCATCAGCTCAACTTGTTCCTTACCCATGGCAGCAACCTTAAGCTCTATCTCCTGGGTATGTTTTATAACCTGTTCCTTCCGGGAGGTATCGGGGGAGATGCCTACAAGGGGTATCTGATCAAAAAAAAATTCGGGATGGAAACAAAAAAAGTGATTTCTGTTTTGGTTTTAGACCGGTTGAGCGGGCTTCTTTTACTTTATATCTATGCCTCTGTCCTGGCCCTTTTCCTGGATGCGGCAGTGCTGGTTAAGGTGCGTATCCTTGTTGGGCCGGGTATTTTTATTAGTTTGCTGTTCTTCTGGATCTTAAACAAAAAATACTTCAGCTTTGTGCTGCCTGTATTTTGGAAATCTTTTGGGTACTCAGCCCTGGTGCAACTGGCACAATTATGCAGTGTATTCTGTATCCTGAAATCAATGCATTTGGAGGGAGCAACCATCGCCTATCTGTTTATCTTCCTTATTTCTTCCATTATTGCCGTATTGCCCATGACCATAGGGGGTATTGGAAGCCGGGAAGTAGTATTTCTCTACGGTGCATTATGGCTTGGATTGGATGAGAATACCTCCGTAGGTATCAGTGTCGTATTTTTTTTACTTACTGCGGCAGTGTCCCTGGCCGGGATTATCTTTCACGCGAAACGCCCGGAGTTAAAAATTACAGAGCATCAGTAAACATGTACGAGGTGCATTTTATTCACCACCTTTTTCCGGGTAGCAGGGGCGAGGAATTTTGCTTGAAGCCTGGTTATACGAAACTGATTTACCGTATGCTGCATGTCCCAGTCAAATCCGTATTCCCGGAGCGTTTTAAGGTCGTTATCACTGGCATAGATCCAAACATCTTCCTGCTTTTCAATATGTGACAGCGATGATACAGGAACGGGTTTCCGGTTGTAAAAATCAAGTGCCCAGGTATGACCCGGGTTAATTTTGTAGATGTCGGTGGTTGGAATGTTTTCTTCGGAAATCAGCTCAGCCATGGCCGATCCTCCCTGGTATTTGAGTAAAGAGGGATAAAAATGCGTATTAAGTACAGCATTGAGCATCACCGCACTCAACACGGACACCGTTGTGATCCGCAATATATAGTTTTCCCTTTTAAGGCTATAATAAACCACCAGGATCGCTAACAGGGCCTTCCATATATAATTAAGCGGATTTTCGGCCTTAAAGACAAAGAAGCACAGGAGGGTAGACACAATAAAGACCAGGCTGAGGATAAAGTATTGTATGCCCAATATGGTTTTCAGGATCCTTGCCGGTGCAGCACTGTAGAGGCCAGACAAAAAGGAAGCCGTAAGGACTGAAAACAACGGTATGGCAATATTCAGGTAATGCGGTAATTTGAATTGCGCAAAGCTAATGATAGTGAATACCAGGACGATACCTCCTAACGTTAAGAATTCGTATTTGGGATCATAACGAAGGCGTTCCCCGGCAAATGCACGGATCCGTTTCCAAAGGGCTATCAGGCTGATCACCGTCCACGGAAGAAATACCCACAAAAAGGTATGGAAAAAGAAAAAATAATCACTGCTGTTTCTACCGACGCCTTCCCCGCTTAACCGCTCAAAACTCTGTTCCCAAAAAATAAACCGAATGCCGCTCCTATTGCTTTTACTACGGATCACCTGTTCCGGATGCAGGTCGAATTGCAAATAATACGCATACAACATGGGAGCAATGGTCATTCCAAAAACCAAAAGCGCTGCCAACACCCGCCAGTTAATCAAAACCTTCCACTTGCGCGTATAGGCCAGATGACACAGCAGGGGCAGACCTATGACCAGAAGCGCTATTTGCCCTTTTGTTGAAAAAGCCATTCCGGCCCCAAAAGCACCGAATAGAATATTTTTCAGGCTATTATTCTCAATAAAGGAAGCCAGCTGCCAGATGGCAAATATGGTAAATCCGGTGAGTACTGCATCCGTCCGGACATCGATCGCAGCAAGTACGATCGTTTGGGCCGTCAGGAAAATAAGCGCGGCTAACCTGCCCGTCTTATGATCATACAGTAGTTTTCCCAGCCCAAAGCAGCTGTATGCGCCAAGGAACGTGGTTAAGATGCCCGGGATACGGTATGCCCAGTCGTGTAATCCGAAAATTTTGAAGGAAAGGGCTGCCAGCCAGAAATGCATATGGGGTTTGTCCAGGTAGGGCTCCTGGCCTTTGAAAAGATTCATAAAATCGTTTTCCTGGACCATTCTCATGGCCATGACCGCAAACTGGGCAGAGTCGTTCTCAAAAAGGGTAACAAACAATCCGGTGAGGTACACCAGGGAAATCAGAAGCAGTAGAAACCAATATCGAGTATTAGGAATCATACATGATATTTGTTAAGTGCAAATATATATAACTTTGAAAACAGCCAGCCCATGATGAGGCCTGTTCCCATCCCTGTGAGGATATCAAGTGGAAAATGTACCCCGATATATACCCTGCTGTATGAAACCATAATCGCCCAGGTCATTATCAAAATCGGAAGATACCTGAATTTTGACCTTAAAACACGGGTAAAGAAAATCGCGATTGCAAAGGAATTTGACGCATGGGCGGAGTAATACCCGTATTTACCCCCGCAATACGGATTAACCAGTCGCATCAGCTCATTTACCTCCGGGTCATAACAGGGCCTTAAACGTTGCGCTCCTGCCTTGAAAAAGTTCGCCAATTGATCGGTACAGGTAATGAGAAGGGCGATAGCGATGAGCAGCAAAACAGTTTTCCGGGGACCTAATTGCCTGAATGCCAGAAAAAGCAATAGGGCATACAGGGGAATCCAGGTCCATTTGTTTGTCATAAAGAGCCAGAAAACGTCCCAGCGACCCGTACCCAGATTGTTCAGGAATAGAAATAGTTCTTTGTCTAAATGTAGTAGTTCTTCCAGCATCCTAATCCTTATAGCGCCCTACTTCCCTGTCATAGAATGAGGTAGCCTGTTCTATAAGTACTGCGGCCTCCGAAGATAATTCCCTTTCATCTTCACTGCTAAAATCTTCGAGCCATTCCACCTCATCATTTTCCAGATTTATGATAAACCTCGGGTACTCCGTATGAACAATGTAAATGGCCGACGGGTAATCGGTATTATCGGCAAGCAGGAATTTAGGCAGTTCCATGTCGGTTTGGTCAATATTATTTTACGATCAATTTCTTTGTCAGATAATCGAATCGAATATACAACATAATCGCCGATGCGGTAAGCCCCGATAACAATCCGATCCAGATTCCCGTACTTTTGAGTTCGGTAAACAATCCCAGGTAAAAACAGATGGGGAAGCCTATTAACCAATAGGCTATAAAGGTGATAAAAGTTGGTATTTTCACATCCTGCAGTCCCCGTAACGCCCCCAATATAACAACCTGCAATCCATCTGAGATCTGAAAAAATGCCGCCACGAGCAACAATTGTGCGGCCATGCCGATCACCATCGTATTATCCGCCTGGTTGGCGAGGTCATCAACGTCAAGATATAAGGTAGGAAACCAATGCCTGCAGGCCAGGAACAAGGCAGCAAAAACAATTTCGAGCAAAAGGGTTAGGACAAAAATGGATTGGGCAATGCGCCGTAACTCCCTGAAATTCCTCAATCCTTTCT
Organism: Eudoraea sp.; assembly: GCA_035312365.1. Lineage (GTDB taxonomy): Bacteria > Bacteroidota > Bacteroidia > Flavobacteriales > Flavobacteriaceae > JAFMPW01. Next base: position 7,231 of record DATGCB010000548.1, read on the forward strand.
GATTCCCCACCCGGATCATGGCGGCAACACCAAGGCCCATCCCAAACATGAATGTCATACTACTAAGGTTCAGCGCAATTTGATTGGCAGCCTGGGGATTCTTCCCCAATACTCCGCTCAACCAAATGGCCGCCGTAAAAATGGCCACTTCAAAAAACATCTGTAATGCAGAAGGAAACCCAAGTTCTATTATTTTCCGGATCACTTTTTGCTCTATTGTCCTCATATTAAATCCGGTGACATATTCCTTAAATTTTTTCTTTTTATTGAGCAGCACCCATAGGAAGACCAACATGATGATCCGTGCTGCCAGCGTACCTATAGCCGCTCCGATAATTCCCATTTTAGGAAACCCGAAACTACCGAAAATCAGGAGGTAGTTTACTATAATATTAACCACATTGGCCAAAATGGTGGCATACATGGGATATTTGGTCTGTGACAGTCCTTCCGAAAATTGCTTGAACGCCTGGAACATGATCAGCGGCACCAAAGAGAAAGCGACCAGGTCGAGATACGGGATGGCCAGGGTAACCACCTCCGGCGGTTGGTCCATAAAATACATCATGGGTTTCGACAGGAGTATAAGGGCAAAAAGGGAGATTCCCAATAAGGTACAGAGTACCAACCCGTGTTTCAGGGCACTTTTACCGTCAGCCCTGTTACCGGCTCCGTCTGCCTCTGCAACCAATGGGGTAATGGCTGTAGAAAAACCAATCCCGAGGGACATGGCAATAAATACAAAACTGTTGCCCAGGGAGACTGCCGCCAGTTCCGCCGTACCCAGCTGGCCAACCATAATATTGTCAGCAAATTGTACGAAGGAATGCCCCAGCATCCCCGTGATGACAGGAACTGCAAGGGTGATATTATATCGAAATTCTCTGGTGTATTTCCGGAACAAGATGACCCGTCTTTTAGAAGTGGCAAAGATAGTATGTTCCCGCGTATGACCATCAAAATACGCCGTTGCGTTTTGGAATCCCTTTTACTATTTACAACTTTTTTGCCTCCTCCCAATGTACATCCATTTCAGCCAGGGTCATTTCCTTCAGGCTTTTGCCCATTTCCCTCGCTTTGGCCTCCAGGTATTGAAAACGCCTGATAAATTTTTTATTGGTTCGTTCCAGGGCGTTCTCAGGGTTGATATTTAAGAACCTCGCGTAGTTAACCATCGAAAAAAGAACATCCCCGAATTCTCCTTCCACGTTCATTGTATCGCCCTCCGCAATCTCAGCCTGAAATTCCCGCAGTTCCTCCAGCACTTTTTCCCAAACCTGTTCAGGAGCTTCCCAGTCAAACCCAACACCTGCCACCTTATCCTGAATCCGATTCGCCTTGACCAGTGCCGGCAATCCTGCGGGGACACCTTCAAGCACGCTTTTCTTCCCCTCTTTAAGTTTAATGTTTTCCCAGTTCTGCTTTACCTCTTCATCATCTTTGACAGTGATATCCCCATAAATATGGGGATGACGATTGATCAATTTTTCACTGATTTCGTTAGCGACATCCCCTATGTCAAAATCCCCTGTTTCCGACCCTATTTTTGCATAGAAAATAATATGCAACAGCAGGTCTCCTAATTCGTTTTTTACTTCATCCAGGTCCTCCTCCAGGATGGCATCCCCCAATTCGTAGGTTTCCTCAATGGTAAGATGCCTGAGACTTTGCATCGTCTGCTTTTTATCCCACGGACACCGGGCCCTTAATTCATCCATAATGGTTATTAATCTGTCAAGTGCCTGAAGCTGTGCTTTTCTGGAATTCATGGAGTGCGGATTTGGGCAAAAATACAAAGACCACAGCTTTTATTACTTCCCTTTGTTCAACTTAATTCGCTATATTTAAATGCTTGACAAGCTAGGCAAAACATGAAGAAAATTGGCGGCTGTATTTTAGCATGTACTATCATGGGGGTGATACTTTCATGGACCGGGGACCCAGGACCCGGAATTTTTGAGGGGAGCTCAGGTATTGGTGAACTGAAACATCCAGGCTCCGTGACATTTGACACACGTGAACAAAGCTATACCATATCGGGCAGTGGCGCCAATATGTGGTTCAACACCGATGAATTTTATTTTGTCTGGAAAAAAATGTCGGGTAATGTTTCCCTTGCGGCAGACATTGCGTGGCTAAGCAAGGGTGTGGACGCACATCGGAAGGCATGTCTGATCATCCGGCAGAGTCTGGATCCCGATGCGGCCTATGCAGATGTCGCCGTACATGGCGATGGACTTACCTCCCTGCAATACCGCGATGACAAAGGGGGTAACACCCATGAAATACAGGCCAATATCACATCGCCAAAGCGGGTGAGGATCGAAAAACAGGACGACTATATATCTATGGCCGCAATCCCTAAAGATGGATCCCCTGAGGTACCGGGCGGATCCACTAAACTATCATTCAAAAGTCCTTTTTATATAGGCCTTGGTGTTTGTTCCCACAACGCCGATGTTATTGAAACGGCAAAGTTTACAAACGTGCTCCTTGAAGCGATCCCGGAAAAACCCGATTCCCTTAAGCAGCTGGAAAGCACGCTGGAAATAATACCGATTTCTTCCTTCGACCGGAGGGTGGTCTACCATACCAAAAGCCATATTGAAGCTCCGAACTGGACTCCGGACGGAAAATCCCTGGTGTACAACAGCGGCGGGCAATTATTTAAAATTCCGGTGGAGGGAGGAACTCCGGAATTGATCACCACCGGTTTCGCCCATAGAATTAATAACGACCACGGAATTTCACCCGACGGTTCCACCATGGTTATCAGTGACCAAACGGAAACTGGACAGTCGTTGATCTATTCCCTGCCTGCAGAAGGCGGGGAACCTGAAAAAATCACCCCTGAGGGACCCTCCTACTGGCATGGCTGGTCGCCGGACGGCACTACCCTGGCCTACTGTGCAGCACGCAACGGGAATTATGACATCTATACCATCCCATTGAGCGGTGGGGCAGAAACCCGGTTGACGACTGCTGAAGGCCTTGATGACGGGCCGGATTATTCTCCGGATGGGCGTTATATCTATTTTAATTCGGAACGCTCCGGTACCATGCAGATCTGGCGGATGAAAACGGACGGGACTGATCAGGAACAGATCACTACGGATGAATATAATGACTGGTTTGCACATCCTTCACCGGATGGCAGGTGGATAGTTTATATTTCCTTTGGTACGGATGTCCCGCCTAATTCGCATCCTCCGAACAAAGATGTAATGCTCCGGTTGATGGATCTGGAAACTGGGGACATCAGGGTGATGGCCAAATTATTCGGGGGGCAGGGAACCATCAATGTACCATCCTGGTCCCCGGACAGCGCATGGTTGGCCTTTGTTAGTTATCGGTTAAGATAAGACGGATTAGACACACTTTTATAAACACTATAAATTATAAGTACGATCAATTGATGAAATACAGAAAATTTGGAAGAAGCGGATGGCAGGTTAGCGAAATTGGCTATGGGATGTGGGGAATGGCAGGCTGGAAAGAGTCGGACGACCTTCAATCTTCCCGTTCCCTTGATCTGGCCGTGGAAAACGGCGTTAATTTCTTTGACACCGCATGGGCTTATGGGGAGGGCCATAGCGAAAAGCTTTTGGGCCAGTTGGTCAAGAGGTATCCGGGTTCCAAATTGTACACAGCCAGTAAAATCCCCCCGAAGAATTTTAAATGGCCCGCCAAACCCGAATATTCCCTGGGGGAATCCTATCCTGCAAACCATATAACAGAATTTACGGACCGGACACTGAGGAATTTGGGCCTGGAGCAAATCGATCTCCTGCAGTTTCATACCTGGGATGACACCTGGGCCAAAAGGGAAGAATGGCAGCAGGCCGTGGAAGGCCTTAAGGCTTCCGGTAAAATTTCGGCCATGGGTATAAGTGTCAACCGCTGGGAACCGGAAAACGGTATCAGCGCATTAAAAACAGGCCTTATAGATGCCGTACAGGTCATATACAACATTTTTGACCAGGCGCCGGAGGACGTGCTTTTCCCGTTGTGCGATACATTGGATATCGCGGTTATTGCGCGTGTTCCTTTTGACGAAGGTACGCTGACCGGTAACCTGACCAAAGAAACCACCTTTCCGGAGGGAGACTGGAGGGGGACGTATTTTGTGCCGGAAAACCTGATCCCAAGTGTTGAAAGGGCCGATTTGCTTCGCCCACTCATCCCTGCCGGAATGAACATGGCAGAAATGGCCCTGCGGTTTATAACGATGAACAGGACCGTCAGCACCATTATTCCCGGTATGAGGAAGGCACGCAATGTGCTGGCCAATACAGCAGTCAGCGATGGTAAGGGATTGCCGGAAGCCGTCCTGGAAGCACTGAGGCATCACCGATGGGACAGATCCCCCACTGCCTGGTCCCAGTAATTCATTGCATTTTGTAACATAACGACATGAATTTAAATATGAGCACACGGAGAGCATTTATTCAACAAACCGGCATCGCAGCCTTAGGCGCTTCGCTCCTTCCCGCCTATTCTTTTATGCCACTGAAAGCAGAACAACTCGGGGTGCAACTCTATACGTTCCGGCAAGAAATGATGGCCGACCCCATTGGTACCCTGAAAAAAATTGCCTCCATAGGGATCCGTAAAATAGAAACTGCCGGGAGTAGTAAAGGATACTATTATGGGCTACAGCCCGAAGAAATGAGAGACATCTGCCGGGATCTCGGGATGCAACTGGTCAGCGGGCATATTCATCTGGATAAAAACTGGGCGCAGACCATGGCACAGGCGGTGGCGTCTGGCCAGGAATATCTGATTTGTTCCACTATGCCGACAAATGGCCAAACTGTGGACAACTACAAAAAAGTAGCTGAAGCCTTTAACAAGGCAGGGGAAGATTGCAATAAACTCGGGTTAAAGTTTGGATATCACAACCATGAATATGAATTTGAAACAGAGAACGAAGCAGTCCTGTACGATATCCTGCTTAAGAATACTGAACCCGGACTTGTGCATATGGAACTGGATCTCGGATGGGTCATCATAGGTGGGAAAGATCCCCTGGATTATTTTAAAAGGTATCCGGGTCGTTTCCCGCTTTGGCATTTAAAAGATATGGACATGACCGAAAAACAAAGTACCGAATTCGGGAAGGGAGGCCTGGATATTCCGGCAATGATGGCAAATAGAGAGGCTTCCGGTGTAAAACATATATTTATCGAACAGGAAGAGTATACAAGCACCCCTTTGGAAAGCATGGAACACAATATGGATTATATGAAGAAGCTCCGGGGCTAATCAAAACCAACCGATACCTATGCCCGAATTTACAGATCCGTATGTCCTGTCCCCTGAAAAAACGAAGCAACCCCCTGAGACTTTCAGGGGCCGACTTAAATTTCTTGGGCCGAGTTTTATACTGTCAGCCTCCATCGTGGGTTCCGGGGAATTGATTGCCACAACTACCCTGGGAGCCAGGGCCGGCTTTATTACCTTCTGGGTAATTATTGTCAGCTGTATTGTAAAAGTTGCGGTACAACTTGAGTTTGGAAAGCATACGATCCTAACCGGGGAAACAGCCATGCAGGCTTTTAGCAAACTGCCCGGGCCCCGGTTCGGAAAGACCAGGTGGACGGTGTGGACTGTGCTGATAGTGATGATTATCAAGCTGTTACAGGTGGGTGGCATTGTCGGTGGCGTTGCCATCATATTAAACATCCTTGCCCCCGTTCTCAGCGTTCCCTGGTACGCATTTCTCGTTGCGATGATCGTTGCACTCATGGTATTCAGGGGGTATTATCAGTTTATCGAAAAAATATCACTTGGCATGATCGGGCTTTTTACGCTCTTTACTTTTGCCTCCCTGTATTTCCTCTCTTATACTCCATTTCAGATCAGTTGGCAGGACCTCTGGAGTGGGATGCAGTTTCATCTTCCGAAAGAGGCCGTGGCAATTGCGTTCGGGGCCTTCGGAATTACGGGTGTCGGTGGGGATGAAATTATACATTATAATTATTGGTGCCTCGAAAAAGGATATGCGGCGTACACCGGAGCGAACGACCGGTCCGATGCATGGAAGGCCAGGGCGGATGGGTGGCTTAAGGTGATGAAACTCGATGCGCTTATTGCAATGTGTGTTTATACGTCGGTAACGGCTGCTTTTTATTTGCTGGGCGCGGCTGTTTTGAATGCCAGCGGGGATGTGCCCGAAGGATATGCTATGGTTGAAACGCTGTCAAAAATGTATACAGAATCCCTTGGGCCACAGGCCAGAACAGCATTCCTGATCGGTGCATTTATCACCCTCTTTTCTACCTTGTTCGCTGCCCTAGCCGCCTGGACCAGGCAATTTTCAGATATATTCGGGCAGGTGGGGTGGCTGAATTTTGAAGATTATTCCAGCCGAAAGCGAACAGTCGCTATACTGGCCTGGGTACTACCATTGCTTTGGGCCCTGTTATTTGTGTTTATAAAATTACCGGTACTGATGGTCATCACAGGAGGCATCGTGGGATCCTTCCTGCTGTTTTTGGTGGTCTTTGCGGTCCTTCATTTCAGGTATAAAAGACTGGATCCCCTGTTCAGACCAGGATTTATCTACGACCTTGTGCTTTGGATCAGTATCATCAGTATCATTGCCGTAGGCGGTCTGGGAATTTTAAAATATTTCAGCTAGCTTAACCCCCAATGATAAAAATAACTACGTAAAGACAATGATGATGAAAAAGCCAGGAATTGTGGTGGTGTTCTTAACATTTATCCTTGCGGCTGCCTGCTCGGCACCCGGGGAATTTGATATTTTAATTAAAAACGGTCAATTAGTGGATGGTTCCGGAAAAGCAGGCTATACCGGGGATCTTGCTATCAACGCAGACACCATAGCCGCCCTTGGTGATTTGTCCAGGGCCGCCGGCAGGGTTGAAATTGATGCCACGGGGCTCACCATAGCCCCGGGATTTATCAATATGCTGAGCTGGGCCAATGTTTCACTGATCGAGGATGGCAGATCCCAGGGCGATATCCGCCAGGGAGTTACTTTGGAAGTCATGGGCGAGGGACACTCCATGGGGCCCCTGAACGAGGAAATGAAGCAGGAAAGGAAAGAAGGGCAGCAACATATTACCTACGATATCCCCTGGACAACCCTGGGGGAATACCTGGAGTATTTGGAACGGAAGGGCGTGGCAACAAATATTGCCTCCCTCGTGGGCAATGGCACC
>DATGCB010000549.1:0-9122 GCA_035312365.1 Eudoraea sp.
CCCGGAAGAGGTGGAAAGTCCGGATTTTGCCAAATTGTTGCCCGGGGAGATACAGCGGTTTACAACCAAGGGTGTCTACGATTCGGAGGAGCACCAGCATCTTTCCTTTACGCAGGGCGCGGGGCATGGGGGGTCTCATCCACACCTGGTGCACGAATTTGTAAATGCACTGGTACGGAAAAAAGCCCCTTATCCCAATGCAAAACAGTCGGCCAACATTACCTGCGTGGGTATTCTCGCCCACGAATCGGCGCAAAAAGGCGGGGAAATTATCAGGTTACCCGATTTTACATTTTTGGACTAGCGTTTACAGACGGGAGGTGATGGAGGCCATCCTTCCCCTCCATGTGCTGGTTATTTAACAGGATAACCCAAAAATCCGCTGGGAACCATTAAATAACTTATAAAAGTTCCAATGCCCGGATACCTGCATAGGGAAAAACGATCAATTTTACCAATAATTTCGATGTATTAGATCTAAATATCGACCAAACACCTTCAATTTTAACAGAATTAACCCGATTTTTTAAAAAACCTATGAAATTTTAGTAGGAATCAGTTGAGAATGATTTTGGAACTTTGTCCCTAAGATGAACTCAAAATCTTATCCCATGAAGAAAGCTATAACCTACAACCTTGCCTTCGGAGGTATCATGATGTTTTTCTGCTGTGCCCTGACAGCTCAGCTTCCTCAAACATATTATACTGATAATCAAGACATTATACAGGAAAATAAGAGGGTAGATAACTATCTGGAGCTAAAAAACCTAGGATATAAGGATCGCGAGATTTTTGAAGATCTCGGCAACGTCAACTTTTTGATCAAAAATTTTGAGACCGCCGTATTCTGGTACAAAAAACTAAAGGACGTCAGTGATGGTGGTATTTTAAATCACAGCTATCAGCAGCGTTACCAATATGCACTGGAAAAGACCGGGGCGATAGCATCATCCGGCCTTTCTCATGACATAGACTGGGACGCCATGATCCGGGAAGATTATCAAATAAAAAAGAAATCCATAGATGCCGGACCTGGGAGGTTTGTTGCCAGTGAGTACAGAACCATGGACTTTCAACCCGGGAGTGAGCAACTTTCAGATGCTGAGGTGCTCGTGTCCGGTGATTTCCAACCTTTGGATAATGAAAACCTTAATGGCCCTAAGGAGTACAAGGCTCCCATTGCCATTACAGCTGATGGAAAAACCGCGTATTTCAGTAAACCGATCCATATAAAACCGCTTTATGGGATTTTTTCAAAGAAGGAATTGGTCCATAAAATATACAAAGCGGATAAAGTAGGGGGTCAGTGGACGAATATGAGACAGGTGGCAGTATGCCCTAAAAATTCCTCTGCCCTGCATCCTGCAATTTCAGCGGATGGCAAACGATTGTTTTTTGCCTCTGATATGCCCGGTTCTTTTGGGAAATACGATATCTATGTTTCAGCCATACATGCCGACGGTACGTTGGGAGTTGCTAAAAATTTAGGTGAAAAGGTCAATACCAGGCACAACGATTTGTATCCAAATCTTGTGGGGACCAATACCTTGTTTTTTGCCTCTGAAGGACGTAAAGGCTATGGCGGGCTCGATGTATATATGACGCAGGTAGGTCATAAAAAAGTAGGATGGTCTGTCAATCTTGGCAGCCCGATCAACAGCGAGGAAGACGACTTTTCAATTTACCTGATGGCCGAAAAGGGAATGGGGTACGTTATGTCGAACCGCGGAAAAAAAGAAGGGGATGTACAGCGTGTGGTGTTCTCCTATCCCGATACCGGGCCCAATACTCCGGAGGACCACAGGAAATACAATCTGTTAGACGCTTTATATAACGATTCAAAAATAGATTATTCCATTACCGTTTTTGAAGATGAATAAGGAAGGAAAAGGATAAATCCCTTAGACCGATATGACCCTGGAAGGATGGCTAAACTGCAGATAAAATGCAGGCAGAAAACCAGAAATGGATTAAGGCAGATCGACTGCCGGTCCTGAATTTACAGAGATTATATCGGAGAATAGTACCAGTTGATAACAAAAATATACACCAAGATGAGCTGCAAATTTAACATATCGCCAAAAATAGGTCTGCTACTAGTATGTTTCATGGTGCTTTGCCAGCAGGCAACGGTTGCTCAGGAGGAAGCCCCGAATTTAAATACAAACAATACCTATCACAACCAACTGTTCTTCAACAGGTTCTTAATTAACCCAACATTTTCGCTGGTCAGGGAGAACAAATCTTATCTGAATATTTTGCATCGTAACCAATATGCCACTTTTGAAGATAACAGTCAGAATTACTTTATTGGCTTTAGCAATAAAATAAATGAACGTACCGCTTTGGGTATTGGAGTTTACAGCCAATGGGCAGGCGTAATACAGGAGTTTGGGTTTAATGCCAACTACGCAACTTCTGTTCGGCTGGGTTCGAAGAGCAAGCTCACTTTTGGCACCAACGTAACCTATTTCAATGAAGGACTAGATAAAAATCGGGTTGTTGCAACAGAAAATGACCCTGAGATCCTTGCGGCTAAAAAAGAAAGTAAAATAGCCATTCAACCGGGAATTACACTTTCCATGGGGGCCTTTGACTTTGGCTTATACGCTGAGGATCTATTTAAGTACAACCAGACCACAAATAGCTTTTTGACTCGTCTTGACGACAAGAGCATTAAAGCTTCCCTGCAATATACGCACAGTTTTATGGCTGCGGCGGGTTTGTTCAAAGATGCCAGGCTGATGCCCCTTTTGCAGGTCGGTAAAAATGAAGACGGCAGCATATCATATGTTGGAGCGCTGTTGTTGGATCTCCCTAAATACGGATGGTTACAGTCCACAATGGATGACCAGTACGGTTTGTCCGTGGGCCTTGGCTTCAACATTAATAAAAGAATGTCCCTGGGGTATCTGTTAGAGAAGGACATCCTGGAGAAGGATGCAGAATTCGGCTGGAACCACGAATTATCCCTGGCTTATACCTTTAAAAACCACGGAACCGGCCTTGGAGAACTTGCAGACAATTCAGAAGACAATAAAATTGACCGGATTGTAAGAAATTATGAAGAACAGATCTTGCAGTTAATGGCAGAGAAAGAACAAGCGCAGAATCAGAACAAAACAAATGTCAAAAACCCCGACAGGATTAAGGTCCAGGATAAAAATAATTCCGAGGCAGAAGAGAGTGCCCTCGCCTATGAAAACCGTTTAATTCTCGATGAATTGATCCTTCGCCAGGATTCCATCGAAGGTGCGAGAACCGCAGCATTTGAACAGAGGTTTGAAACGATCATACGGTTTTTGAGAAAGGATATAGAACGCACCATCAAGTCCAATCTGGATGAATTTAACAATGTACAAAATACACTTCTGGTTGCTGACGCATCAACCCACGAGGCAACCAAAAGTATTAATACGGCTGAACATAAGGAATATGTGAAGCTTCCAATAAGAGTTTTAAATCGGTCAGATATAACCGGGGTTGAACCCGGGTATTATTTAATTGCCAACGTTTATAAAAACAAAAGGTATTTAAACGCTTTTATAAACCAGTTAACCGAGCAAGGTTTAAATGCCAGGCAGTTTTACAATAGAGAAAATGGGTTGTATTATGTATATCTGGCCGATTTTAAAATGAAAGAAGATGCCAAAACGGCTGTTGTTTCCAACCTTCACGGAAAATACCGCGACGAAAAGTGGATCATGCAGGTAGCCAATTCCACGGCCACAGTTTCGAATACTTATGAGTATGAATAGGCTGCAGGCCAGAAAAGTTAAAAAACATCGTAGTTGAACGAAAACACCTACAGAATTTATATAAACACTTAAAACTTAAGTATCTTTAATAAACAAACAGTAAGACTAACTTTGCAACAACCCTCAAATCCCTACTGTATGAAAACTTACTACAACCCAAAGAAAGAAGTAAAAAGAGCCCCCATTACCGGGGCTAAAACCAGGGCCGTACCTACACGGTCCATCAAAGATGGCTTAGTACTTAAGCCAAAAAACTACAGCCTTTATTCAGGTCTCGGTTTATATCACTTCGATATTTATAGATGCTCCTAAGCACCAGAAAAAGATGACTCATCACGCAGTCGCACTTCTGTAATTTTAGAAGATCCTTTTTGAATTAAGCCCTTCTGAAACACAATGTTTTCAGTGTGGACGCTTGATGCCTGGCATCTATTACCTGGTCTTATCTCACGTTCCTTATGGTTGATACCACTGCCTTTCGGGCGATCGGTATTCATAAGAACACTCTCTATGTCATTTTTTTAAATAATTTTTTAAAAATCTGTATTAATACAACCCAAATCCTATGAGATATGAAAACAAATATTCTAAACATTATTGTGATTGATCATGATCCTCAAATTCTGCTTTTGTACAAGATCTATTTCGAATCCTATCCCGATTTCGAGCTAAAAGGCATTTATGGTTCCGTACAGGAAGCCTTGCAGGATTTTGAAAACACCGTACCGGATATTATTTTTTCGGAAGTCAATTTACCGGACATCGACGGTATTGAAGGGATCGCCCTTTTCCGCAAGAAGGACCCGGACGTAAAAATTATCATAAACAGTGTTGAAAGTGATTTTGGAATCATCAAAACAGCGTTTAAAAACGGGGCCAACGGTTACCTTAGTAAGCCTGTCACAAGAAAGCGCTTGTACCACGCATTGAATTCCATCCGGTCTGAAGGCGCTATCATGAGTAATGATATTGCGAAAAAAGTGATTTCCATGTTTCAGCGAAAGTCCTATCAGGCATTTTCCAAAAGAGAAAACCAGATCATTGATTATCTCTGCCAGGGAGCTACCTATAAGATCATTGCTGAAAAACTATTTGTCACCACAAGTGCCATCAATTTTCACATACAGAACATCTACCTAAAACTCGATGTTAACTCTAAATCAGAGGCACTTACTAAATTGCAGACCCTGGAACTCGCATAAATTACCGGCAGGGTGGATGCTACTGATTTTACGGTAGTTCGCAGGATAAGTGCCCCTGCCCCTTTTGAACCACCCAGCATCCCCCTGGTGGGTTCCCGGTTCGGGAAAGGTAAGTAGATTGCCCGCGGGATAGGTGAGTGCCCACGCTATCCGCATTTTTAGTAGATGTTCTTTCTGCAGGTATGTAAACACTGCTGGTATATTTACTGGCAGTGTTTTTCATTTACAGGCCCAGGCGCGCAGGTGGTGTCTGTTATCCGATGCACAATTTTTAGTAATTTTAAGTAGTCGTTGCTTTGTGAGCAATTTCATTGCCGGCCTAAAAGATCATTAGTGGATTCAGCACATTCCTGACGATATTGGAAGCCTGCACCTTTTACATGGTTACGAATTTTTATACAGTCTGCGTAAACAGGGGGTTGCAGGTACCGATCTTCAGGGCTTCAAAGCCAAATTAATGCACTTCATGAAGTTTTTAATGCGGTTCGATGAACTTGTGGCCCGATCCATATCAGGAATTATTACATTTAGCCTGGAAGACATACCGCTTGGAATCTATGCAAAAAACCTGAAAATATATGGCTGATTTTATGAAAAGGCACATCACCCGCCAAAACCTCTATCTGGTATTGCTGCTAGTCAATCTTTTACTTGCGGTATTCCGGTTTGAACTGTATCCTGCGCGGGCATGGATCCATATCTACATGCTGGCGGGCAACTTTTTTGGTATGGTCCTGGGATGGGAAATACTGCTCCTGCTTCACAGATCTTTTGTACGATTAATCCCCTTTACTGTGGGGTTTATTCCAAGGGTTATCATACAAATAGGGCTGTTGACTATACTTTTTACTCAACTGTCGAAATGGATACACCTTAGCACCTTTGAAGTTTTTGATTATGAGTTTACACAGGCATGGCCCATTGTCTATATGATGAATTTTTTAATGGCCACCATCTTAAACCTCATCCTGTTTGGTTCTCAATATTTTTTTCAGTGGAAAAGTGATCTGATCAGTAAGACCAATCTTGAGAAAAAACAGGCTGTTGTAAAATATGATGCATTGCGCAACCAATTGAACCCCCATTTTTTATTTAATGCACTGACCTCCCTGAATAGTCTCATATTTGAGAACCAGCAACTCGCTTCTGAATTTTTGCATCAACTCTCTAAGGTATACCGGTATACCCTTCAAAATAGCAACAAGGAAACGGTGTCTTTGCGTACGGAGTTGAATTTCCTTGAAAATTATGTCTCCCTGCTCGAAACCCGGTTCGGCAGGGCCATTGATATCAGGATTGCCGTTAATGAAAAGGACCTGGATAAAGGCATCGTACCTGTGGTCTCACAAATGCTTATGGAAAATGCCATTAAACACAACCAGGTATGTATTGATTGCCCCCTGAACATATCAATTACCTCCGGGGATGACTTTTTTGTGGTTGAGAACAATATGACTAAAAAGATCAATGTGGAAACCAGTAATAAAATAGGGATGAAAAACCTGGATGAACTCTACAAATATCTGACGGACCGGCCGCTGCAAATTGAAGAGACACAGGACAGATTTACGGTTAAATTACCGTTGATTCAATAAATATGACAAAAGCTATAATCATTGAGGACGAACCGCTGATTGCCCAGGGCCTTCTGAGGTTAATTCAAATAACGGCTCCTCAAATTGAAGTGGTCACTATGCTCGATTCGGTAAGATCAAGTATTGCCTATTTCAAGGCCAACCCCGTACCCGATCTACTTTTTATGGATATACAACTGGGTGACGGTGTTAGTTTTGATATATTCAATGAAGTTCAGATTGATTGCCCGATCATATTTACTACCGCCTATGACGAGTATGCCGTCCGTGCATTTAAGATGAATAGCATTGACTATTTGTTAAAGCCTGTCGACAAAAAGGAACTTAAAACGGCTATTGAAAAATTCCAACGCTTTCAGTTGTCCAGTCAGATATACTTTAAAGACCAATTGCAGTCACTTATCCAGCAAATGGAACTACCGAGGGAGTCAAAAGTATATAAGGAACGCTTCCTTGTCCATTCCGGGAAATCCTACATCATTGTGGATCATAAGAATATTGCGCTTTTCGAAAAAGATGTACTCATCTATCTTGTTACCATGGAAAAGCAAAAATTTATTACGGATTTTCAGACGATGGAAGAAATTGAGGAACTGCTGGACCCTGAAGTTTTTTACCGTGCAAATCGCCAGTTCATTATACATGCGGATGCAGTGGAGCGTTTCAGGGCCGATTCGTACGGAAAGCTGGTGGCAAAGCTTAAATCCCCGGTAAACGTTAACGTGGATATCAGCAGGGATAAGGCCCGGTCTTTTAAGAAATGGCTTCAGAAGTAACCTGGTTCAATGCCCGTTCATAACAGCGGATGGACTAATTTTCTGAATAGTGCACACTGTTAATTATCAAAAATGGCAGGATCCGTGATGTTAAAATCGATTAAAGACCGAAGCAGGGGATGCACGGAAGAAGGCCGGTTTGATTCCAAACCGACCTTCGGCACCCATGGCATCTCATTACAATTTTTCATGAATTCCATCTTTTAGAAGGTATACCTTCTTGATTCGTACCAGTGCACCCTTTTCACGTTTTTAAAGTTGGAAAGGTGTGAATGTACTCTTGCTTCTGTGGGCGTTGCTTTACTATTTGTTCTCATGATATCTTTTTTTTACGTTGTTAATAATTCGTTTTATTTATATCTGAGACAAATGTAGCGCCCATGTTTACAGTAATAAAATAAAGGAAATTGAAGCGCCGTTAAGCAGGGTTGAACCGCAAAAAAAGCCGCTTTAACCGTCATCCGGAAAATAGGGGCAGGAAGGTTTGGGAATGGCATTGGGATGGCCGGGGTGTACCCCGGGGGGATGATAACTAGCCCAAATATTCTATTCGATCCAGTTTTTTCCGGGCCATCCTTTCATACAGTTCATAGACCAGGCCGTCTTTCAGACCCACATTGGGCACTAAAATATGGTCACTACCCATTTCTTTAAGGATCCTTATGTAGATTTCAGAGGCTGGAATGATCACATCGGCCCGGTCCGGATTCATCTTCAAAATGGACAACCTTTCCTCATAGGTGAATTCTCCCACATATGCACGTAGCGCCTTTAGTTCGGCAAGAGAGATAGCCATGTTGTTTGCTTTATTGGCAAGGCTGTACAATCTGTTTATATTTCCTCCGGTACCAATACCCACAATATTTTTGGAACGGTAAAACGGGGATGCCCTGATATATTTCTTAATTTCAGTAAATACAGCAGCCCTTTTTACAGGAGTCAATTGGCGTACCGATCCCACCTGGAAGGAATGGCTCTCCCTGAGTTCAGTGCCCTCAATAAGGTTCAGTTCGGTACTGCCCCCACCGACATCAATATGAACATATCGCCGGTCCTCCAGCAATGGAATTATGGCTTTATTTAAAATCCGGGCTTCGACCTCGCCCGAGATAATATGGATCTTTAAACCGGTCTCCTGCAGAATACGCCTGTTCACCTCTGGTCCGTTCGAGGCTTCCCTCATCGCGGAAGTGGCCACTGCGTAATAATCTTCAACTTCATATAATTCGATAAAAAGTTTAAAGGTCAGCATCAACTTCACAAATTTATCTGCAACAGTCCCGGAAATGGTCCCGTCCGTAAAGACATCCTGCCCCAACCTCAGCGGAAATCTTAGAAAATGGAGTTTTTTAAAGCTGATCATGTCCCCGTCATCGTAGACCTTTACTACCTGGAGCCTCATGGCATTTGATCCGATATCGATTGCTGCTAATATCATATCTCTGGTTTTATATATTGGAAAATATACGGTAAATCAGGTAAACCATGCGCCCCCTCGCGATAATTCCATGCAGAAGCATTAAATAGGTTGTGAAGCCGGATGGCCCCCCGGACCCCGTCCTGAGATTGTGCACCGGGGTGTGCAGGGTCATTGCTTTCCTCGTTTTGTTTCCGGGAATGAAAAACAACCGCCCGGGCGTAAGACTTTGTAGCCCTGTCCAAGTTTTTCACATTCCAGGACGAATTCGTTGACATCTGCGGTGTTGAAGGTAAACATATCGTAGTGACAGGGAATCACAAAGCGGGCATTGATCTCCTTGCCGAGTTTTGCACTTTCCTTATAATCCAGGT
>DATGCB010000550.1:0-5760 GCA_035312365.1 Eudoraea sp.
CGCGAAAGTTATTGCCAATAGATGTGGTGACCTCCGAAAACTTCCAGTATTACCTCAACTGGTCCGGAAATAGCGTAAGATGCATACCCCATTTGTATGTACGTATATTGATATGTATTAAGTCCGTATAAAAATGGAAGGCTCAAGCTGGTTTTTCATATTTATTCATGGGGCTTTTCAGGAATTCATTGGGGTAAAAAGGTGGCCAGCGGATGCGGAATGATTAATTTTGTGGTAAAATAATTCATGAATCTACCGAAAACGGATAAAAAACGCATCGTCATAATAGGAGGAGGCTTTGCGGGCATTTCTTTGGCTAAAAAACTTAAAAAGCTCGATGCCCAGGTAGTGATGATTGATAAGCACAACTATCATACATTTCAACCGCTATTATACCAGGTTTCCACAGGCGGCCTCGAACCTGATTCCATTGCCTACCCCATACGAAAGATATTAAAGAGACTGAGGAATTTTCATTTTCGATGGGCCACTGTTGAAAGAGTGGACCCGGAATCATCGGAATTATATACTGATATTGGCAAGATTCGCTATGATTACCTCGTAATAGCTACAGGTACAAGAACAAATTTCTTTGGCAATTCCGCTATTGAAACATATGCCATGCCGATGAAGAATGTTCCGCAATCACTCAATATCCGTAGTTATATGTTGCAAAATTTTGAAAAGGCCGATGACTGTGAGGATCTTGCCGAGCGAATGGCCCTGTTAAATTTTGCGATTATCGGAGGTGGACCAACCGGAGTGGAACTTGCCGGGGCTTTTGCTGAATTAAAGAAGCATGTTTTTCCAAAAGACTACAGGCATCTCAATATAGACGAAATGGAGATTCACCTCTTTGAAGGAGGGGAGAGGGTCCTGCCCTCTATGAGTGTTCAGGCTTCAAAAAGGGCAAAGCAGTTCCTGGAGGATTTTGGAGTATATATTCACCTGAACACACATGTAAGTGATTATGACGGAAGTTACCTTACAATGAAAGATGGCAGTTCCATGCGAACCAAAAATTTTATCTGGACAGCGGGTGTTACAGGTGCTGCCCTGGATGGGTTGGCGCCGGAAGCTCTTATGGGGCAACGAAACAGGTACAGGGTAAATGAATTCAATCAGGTGCTGGGGTATGAACAAATTTTTGCGATCGGCGATATCGCATACATGGAGACCACCGCCTATCCCAATGGGCATCCACAAATGGCACAGCCGGCGATACAACAGGGGGAATTACTGTCACAAAATTTAAGGCGGATCCTGAACAAAGAACCCATGCAGCGATTTAAATACCACAACAAAGGGGAAATGGCAACCATTGGCCGTAACAGAGCTGTGGTGGACCTACCCAAACTAAGTTTTGCAGGTTTTTTTGCCTGGTTTATCTGGATGTTCGTTCATTTGATGTCCCTTGTCGGGTTTAGAAACAGGGTGGTGGTTTTTTTTAATTGGGCGTATAATTATATCAATTATGACAAGGCCGCCAGATTGATCGTAAGGCCTTATCTGCCAAAAAGGGAAAAGGGGAACATAAAACCCCTTAAATGAAAAACCTTTAGTATATTTGCAAGGTTGTGTTGTGCATTGATCCTGATCCGGAAGCATTCCGCGAATTCAGGAGGATGCAGGTGTAGTGGCCAAACTCGTTTTGGTAACTACCAATGAAAGGCTTTCCTTTTGGAAGGCTTTTTTTTATAATTGAATTCGGCTGTTTGAATTAAAAAATGCCGGTGCTGTCAATTTTTTCCTAATCCTGGTTTCGTATGCCTGCATCCCGGAATCATCACTATTTTCCCTTCGCATGTACCCCCAAGTTTATAGCGCTACATTTCACTATGCCTCCAATTTGTCGTAATTTAGGGCAAGAATTTAAAGTCAATTTCTAATGCCATTATATCATTCACTGGGAAAAATTCCTCATAAGAGACATACTGTCTTCAGGAAGAAAGACGGTTCGCTTCATTACGAGCAATTATTTGGTACCATTGGTTTTGACGGGATGTCTTCCTTAATGTATCACCTCCACAGACCGACGCAGGTAAAGGAAGTGGATAAGGCAGTTGATGTAAGTCCCGAAGCAGCGGTACAATACAATATAAAATCCCGTTTATTCAAGGGTTTTTTGGTGAATCCGGAAGATGATTATCTGGAGAGCAGGAAAACAATACTTTTTAATAATGATGTTCATATTAGCCTGGCGGCACCCCGAAAGTCGATGTCCGGCTATTTCTATAAGAATGCCGATGCTGATGAATTGCTTTTTGTGCACAGGGGAACCGGTACCCTGAAAACCCTGCTGGGGGAGATCCCTTTTGAATATGGTGATTATATTCTGATCCCCAGGGGGATGATTTATCAAATTGTATTTGACCATGAGGACAACCGGTTACTGATCGCAGAATCCTATCACCCGATTTATACCCCTAAACGATACCGTAACTGGTTTGGTCAGCACCTGGAACACTCGCCTTTCTGCGAGCGGGATTTTAAGTTGCCCCGAAATCTTAAAACACATGATGAGAAAGGAGAATTTATTATGAAAGTTAAGAAGCAGGGACAATTACACCATATGGTATATGCCACGCATCCCTTTGATGTTGTGGGTTGGGACGGATATAATTATCCCTATGGATTTTCTATCCACGACTTTGAACCGATAACAGGGAGGGTGCATCAACCCCCACCGGTACACCAAACCTTCGAAACCAGTGCTTTTGTGGTCTGTTCCTTTTGCCCAAGGCTGTACGATTACCACCCGGATTCCATACCGGCACCCTATAATCATTCCAACATAGATTCGGATGAGGTTTTATATTATGTGGACGGGGACTTTATGAGTCGTACTAATATCGATAAAGGATATATCTCCCTGCATCCTGCCGGGATTCCCCATGGCCCGCATCCCGGGACCTATGAAGGAAGTATCGGGAAATCAAAAACCGAGGAATTGGCAGTGATGATCGATACTTTTAAACCCCTGCAACTTACCCGGACAGCTCTGGACATAGATGATGGAACGTACTATAAATCCTGGCTGGAGTAGGCAACCTTGTGAATAATATAATGCAGCATGCTCGCGGCCAGTTTCGCTGTCTGTCCATCCTTGTCATACGCCGGACTCATTTCGGCCACATCAACACTGATCAGTTTTTTAGATTCGATCATCACGTTAAGCGATTCCTGTACAATATCAGGGCTGAATCCCATGGGTGAGGCAGCGCTTACACCGGGGGCATATGCCGAGGAAAATCCGTCCAGATCAATCGTCACATAAAGGTGATCAACCTTTTCAGTAAAGAGCCTGATTTCTTTCTTAACCTGTTCAAGCCGGTACATCGTAAATTGATCAGACCTCATGTATTCAACCCCTAATTCGGCAGCTCTTTTAAAAAGGATCTTATCGTTGGCATCTTCCCTGATTCCAAGACATAAATATTTGAAGGATTGATGATCGGCCATCAATTCGCGGGCAACCTGATAAAAAGGCGTGCCCGAGGTATTGCCGTTGTCATTGGCCCTTAGGTCGAAATGTGCATCAAAATTAATAATACCAATGGTTTTATTTTTCGCGAGGCATCTCTTAATACCCTGGAAATGCCCGTAAGCCATATCGTGCCCGCCGCCAATAAGAACAGGGAAAACACCTCGCTGCAGAAGTGAGGTCACCCGTGTAGCAAGTTGGGCCTGAGCCATTTCCATATCGCCCTCCGTACAGCCAATGGTCCCGGTATCCCATAAGTGAGTTTTCTGATCCAGATGGTTTGGCAATTTGGCCAACTGCACCCTGATGGCATCCGGTCCCTGTGCAGCCCCGGGCCTTCCCTGATTTCTTCGTACTCCTTCATCACAGGCATACCCAAGAATGGCAAACCCATGACCCTTGCCCTCAGATTGATCAGCATAGAGGTCAATGCACTTTACTTTTTCGTGCAGATAAGCCTCTTGGCCTGAAGGTCGGCCAGTCCAGAGCTCAACTTTCGGGGGAGTAAATGTTTTCATACCTTCTGATAATTTGATCGTTTTTAATGTATGCTCATCCATAATTTCCGCATGAATTATCCAGAGGCGGACGAAGGAAACAGTTCCTCCAAGAGCTTATCTTCAACCAGATTTGGAAGCGTAACCCTCAATTGAGGAGTTCTGGACATTTCGCGTTCAAGTGCAAATAACGCCTCTTTATTCCTGGCCCAGCCCCTTCTGGAAATACCATTGTTCACATCATAAAAAAGCATATTCCGTAAACGTTCTGATGCCTCTTCAGAACCGTCGAGCACCATTCCAAAGCCGCCGTTGATCACTTCCCCCCAGCCAACACCCCCGCCATTGTGAATAGAAACCCAGGTAGCTCCCCTGAAACTGTCCCCAATGACATTGTGAATGGCCATGTCCGCTGTAAACTTACTGCCGTCATAAATGTTGCTTGTTTCCCGGAAGGGTGAATCGGTGCCACTGACATCGTGATGATCTCTCCCAAGGACGATGGGAGCCGATATTTCTCCTGCTTTGACGGCCTGGTTGAATGCCTCTGCGATTTTAATCCGTCCCTCGGCATCCGCATACAGGATTCGCGCCTGTGATCCCACCACTAATTTATTGTCTTCCGCTTCCGAAATCCACTTGATATTATCCTGCATTTGCTGTTGGATCTCCCGGGGGGCCTCATCTTTTATTTTTTTCATCACTGCCAGTGCAATGGCATCCGTTTTTTGCAGGTCTCGGGGTTCCCCCGAGGTGCATACCCATCTGAAAGGTCCGAATCCATAGTCAAAACACATGGGTCCGAGTATGTCCTGAACATAAGAGGGATATCTGAAATCGATATGATTTTCTGCCATTACCTCAGCACCTGCCCGGGAGGCTTCCAGTAAAAAAGCATTCCCATAGTCGAAGAAATAGGTGCCTCTTTCAGCATGTAGGTTAATAGCCTTTACCTGTCTTCGCAGGGACTCCTGGACTTTTTTTCTAAAAAGTTCCGGCTTGCTGCTCATTAACTTGTTCGATTCCCCGAAACTGAGCCCGGCCGGGTAATATCCGCCGGCCCAGGGATTGTGTAAAGAGGTTTGGTCCGAGCCCAGATGGATGAAAATATCTGCTTTATAAAATTGCTCCCAGACGTCCACCGCGTTTCCGATATAGGCAAGTGAAACAACTTCCTTCCCGGAAACAGCCTTTTTTGTTCTGCCAATAAGGCTGTCCATGGAGTCTATAAGTTCATCTACCCAACCCTGGGCATGCCTCTTCCTTGCTGCGTCCTCGTTCACTTCGGCACATACCGTGATACAACCTGCTATATTCCCGGCCTTGGGTTGTGCCCCGCTCATACCGCCCAGGCCGGCGGTGAGGAATATCTTTCCTTCCGGCGTTTCATTTTTTGCCAGTACTTTCCGAAATGCATTCATAACGGTGATAGCCGTGCCGTGAACAATTCCCTGTGGCCCTATATACATATAAGAACCTGCTGTCATTTGACCGTACTGGGTCACTCCAAGCGCATTGTACTTTTCCCAATCGTCCTGGCTGGAATAGTTTGGGATCATCATCCCATTGGTGACCACTACCCTGGGAGCCCCCTTGGAAGACGGGAACAGACCCATGGGATGACCTGAATAAATATGCAGCGTTTGTTCCGCTGTCATTTCGGCCAGGTATTTCATGGTCAGCAGGTACTGCGCCCAATTTTGGAATACGGCACCATTACCACCATAGGTGATCAGTTCTTCCGAATGTTGAGCAACGGCCGGGTCCAGGTTGTTTTGG
>DATGCB010000551.1:0-3549 GCA_035312365.1 Eudoraea sp.
CGGTATACAGAGGCCTCAGCGGTTAAAAAAGTAAATGATGCCAACCCCAATATTTCGTTTTTCAGTATCGGGCTTGGGGGAGAGATTGATACCGAAGTGCTGGAAGATATAGGAAAAACATTCAGTGTTTTTGCAGGAAACAAGGAAGAACTGGAGACAACTTTCAACGATATTTCCCTCCGGGTTTCGGAACAGGCCAACAGCTTTTACCTGTTTGAATACTGTACCCCTAAAAGAGATGGCAGCGGGGAGAACAACCTGGCTATCCAGGTAAAGGACGGAAGCCGCCAGGGGGCCGTTCAGACCAAATTCAACGCTAAGGGATTCACGGGGGGATGCGAATAGCACTAAGTAACAGGTATCAATCTAAAAGCACGAAGTAAAAAGTCAGGGTGCTGTGGTCCTGATCCCCGGGGCCGGTACCTGCCTTGAGGCATTTAAAACTTCATTTGAAATAAATGGGAGTATCCGCACGGGTGCTCCCTTTTTTTGAGCATTATATCGTAAAACAGGATGAGGGGGTAGGGTTTTTATCCCCTTTCTTGTTTAACTAGCAACAACACCAAACAAACTAACAACAAACCTACATCCTAAAGACTGAAAACCGAAGTTTAATGTAAAGATTAGAAATTATGGATGTAATTAACGAAATCATCAGGCAAAGTGCCATAGGGTCAATGTCTAAATTGTACAAAAATCTGGTATTGATCGTTTTCTCGTCAATCGTATTTATTTTATTGTCAATGATCATATTTATGATAAAAAATGCTGCGACCCTGACATTCAGCTATGGATACTGATCCTATCGGACCCAGGTCCGGAAATTGTAAGGAGATTTTATAAATGCGTTCCTCATTTCAGGGAGCGCATTTTTTTGCAAACCTGTTTACCGGTAGATCATCGCATTCCTGACACTACCCTCTCCGGTGGCCAGGTCGACAAGAAATCCGTTGACCACGGCATACCGCAATACATGGTCCTTTTGTAGCAGGAAGGTTGGGTTAATACCTACCTTCAGGTGTAATTTTGGTAATTCATAATCCCCAAGGATCAAATGCAGGGGTACGGGAGAATTGAGCAGATCCTCCGGAATTTTTTCCATGCGGATATACGTATACCCCGCCCGGAGCAATTCCTTAATATCCAGGTTAGCAAGATCCCTCATGGAAGACAGTTTTTCAGGATAGATCCCCCCCGGCTTAATTTTATATCCCTCGGCATTCAGGGTTTCATAGCCATAATAGGTAGAAAGATCCCCCTGATCTATGATCCGGCTGCTGTACCAATACCTGTTATCGTTCTTAATTTCCACTTCCAGTCGATGTATCCCAAGGTCCAGAATGTATTGTTCCCCAAGCAGTTCATAGGTAGCGGCCTGTATTTTAAGGTCGAAGAGCTTGCGATCATTTTCAGGGATCTCCTGATAGTCCTCCAATGCAATTTCTTTATAGGTACCGGTAGCGATCGTATAAATTGCCGAAAGAACAGAGACATAGTTCAATTTTCGGATCTCCTGCTTTTCGGTATCATCCGGGTATCCGCCAGATTCAATTAAGATAGTGCTGGTTCCCCATTTCTGGATATTATCACCAAATGCCCGGGGTTCAAAATCGTCATTATACCTTCCCACCTGTCCCGGGGCATACTTTTGAATGATGGAATTCATAAAGACGATCACCTTCATAGCATTCCCCCTGCCCTCATTGATCTCTTTTTCATAGTTGTAAGCCGGTGCCAGGTAGGAAATGGTAGCCGGTTTTTCTGTAAGCTCGGCATTGTAATAGGTACTCTGGTCGTGCAGGTTAAATCCAAAATCAGCTTCCAGGCTATCCCTCACCCTCTTTAGCGCCTGGCCTTCGGGGGATTGAAGCCGGAGTGCATCCCTGTTGATATCGATCCCCAGGAAATTTCTCCTTTGATACACTTCCGCCCCGTCCGGGTTGAGCATTGGCAGGAAATGAAGCGTGAGATTGCTGAGGATCTCCTGTTTTTCTTCCCGGAAGTCGTCGCTCCTTAAGAAATTCAGGATGTCGAAAATGGCCTGGGTGGCAGTAGGTTCATCCCCGTGCATCTGTGACCATAGAAACACATTGGTGGTCCCTGAACCAATACTTATCAGCGACAAATCTCGTCCCTCTATGGATGCTCCGACTTTTTTTACCGTAAATACCGGATCTTCACCATAGGAAGAGATCAGCGGTTGCAATTCCCGGTGCTTTATTCTGCGCATGTTGAGCTTTGCCTCCTTATACTTACCATAAGTGTCGTACAAGGAGGAGGTAATGTCATTGTCCTGCGTAAAACATTGGGTCGTAAGGATGAGCGTAAATAATGGAATAAACGGTCTAATCTTCATTTGGTACATCAATTTTCGGAACGGGTTTAAAATTAAGGAATTTGGTCGCTCTACGTACTCTTTTCATGAAATCCTCTCCCGGGTCCATTTTTTTTGTTCTGTATCCGTCATCTCTCTCCAACCAAAATTCGTGCCCAACAAAGTTCGTGTATTCATAGTGCCCTATCAGATATTCAATATCGTACTTTTCCTTTAAATATTGGATCAGCCAAATATTGGCCTTCAATTGTTCCCTGGTCAATGGCAAGGCTTCGGTCCCCCCCACATTTTCCACCCCTATCGCACAGTGATTTAAGCCGATCACATGCCTGGCCATGTTGGTTTCCGGCATTAATCTGAAGATGGTCCCGTCTCTATCAACCATAAAATGAGACGATACATTAAGACCGCTTATATCCCTAATCTCGGGCCGCCAATCGGGCAATGTAGCGCTGTCAAAAGCCTCAAAAGCCTTGTCAATCGTAGGGATAACCGTCCAGTGCAGGACGATCATTTTTGGATCAATCGTAGGAACATCCCGGGAAAGGCCATACCGATCTGCCAAATATGCCAGGGTGAGTTGCTCCCGTTCCTCATCAAAAACGATGGGTTTTTCTACTATTTCCCTGGATACAGAACAGGACAACAATACAAGGAATAAAGGTAGAAACATAAAACATTTCATAAAACCATTTTTTAATCCGGGATATCCTTCACTTCGCAAGTTCGTCCAGAGCTTCATCCGCCTTTTTGACAGCGTATTCAATGGATAGCTTTTTTCTTCCCCATTCCCTCGCTTTTTTCACATCCACCCCCATATAGATATCAACCCTATTTTGCCATCTGGAATGCATTTTATCCTTTACCAGGTAAATTCCTTCCATACCTTCTATTTTAATCTGTGTATTGTGTTTTATTCCCAGCCTAATCAGATCCCGGGATACCGCAACACATTTCATCCCGGGTTTCAGGGTGTCTCCCCAGGCCGCTAAATTTGGGTTGTAATCGGTCTGAGAAGGGACTGAATTGTAGGCCGATACAGTAACGTCCATGGTTTTCCACGTATATTCCTCAACCCTGGTCTTACATGACAGGATACAAAGCCAAACCGCAAACGCGGCCAAAACCAAAGGCAGATTACTTTTCATTTTCTACCGGGTTTAGGTTATTGTCAAGGATCATAATGCCAACATCCTATTCCTTCCATAAGTTTT
>DATGCB010000552.1:0-6050 GCA_035312365.1 Eudoraea sp.
TGTCGAGGAACCGGAAGCCATCGAGACCAAGTACAAAAAGTTATCCGGCCCTAAGATCATGGGCGATAAAATTGATCTTACCAAATTCAACAAACCCAAGAAAAAACCGGAACCAGTTAAAAAGTCGGACAGTTCGGATAAGAGGAAAAGAAGAAAACGTATTGTCAGCAGTAATGGCCCACAGGGCAACGGCCGCGGCCGCACCGGCACCAAGAAAGGTCAGCGTTTCTCTTCCACTCCTAAGGTAGAGCCTACAGAAGAAGAAGTACAAAAACAAGTCAGGGAAACCCTCGAGAAACTTCAGGGGAAATCCAAGAAAGGTAAAGGCGCAAAGTACCGGCGAGAAAAAAGAGATCAGCACAGGGAACAAACTGAAAAAGATCTGGAACAACAGGAACTGGACAGTAAAATCCTTAAAGTGACCGAATTTGTTACCGCCGGGGAGGTTGCCACCATGATGGACGTTCCAACAACAGAGATCATTTCTGCTTGTATGTCGCTCGGAATCATGGTGACTATGAATCAGCGTCTCGACGCCGAAACACTTTCCATTGTAGCGGACGAATTTGGGTACGAAGTGGAATTTGTTACCGCGGAAATTGAGGATGCGATTGAAGAGGAACAGGATGACCCCAAAGATCTTCAACCCAGAGCGCCCATTGTTACCGTAATGGGGCACGTGGATCACGGTAAGACGTCCCTGCTCGATTATATCAGGAAAGAAAATGTTATTGCGGGTGAAAGCGGTGGTATTACCCAGCATATAGGTGCTTACGGGGTAGCCCTGGAGGGGGGACAGAAAATAACTTTTCTGGACACCCCGGGTCACGAAGCTTTTACGGCCATGAGGGCGAGGGGCGCTCAGGTAACGGATATTGCGATCATCGTGATTGCAGCTGATGACGATATTATGCCCCAGACCAAGGAGGCCATAAGTCATGCGCAGGCCGCAGGAGTACCCCTGGTATTTGCAATCAATAAAATTGACAGGCCAACCGCCAACCCGGAAAAGATCAAGGAAGGGCTGGCGAATATGAATCTTTTGGTTGAGGATTGGGGAGGTAAAATTCAATCCCACGACATCTCAGCCAAAACGGGGGAGGGCGTAAAGGACCTCCTGGAAAAAGTGCTGTTGGAGGCTGAATTGCTGGAATTAAAAGCCAATGCTGACAAACTGGCATCAGGAACCGTTGTGGAAGCTTTCTTAGACAAGGGAAGAGGATATGTTTCCACTATTTTGGTACAGGCAGGAACATTGGAAATAGGCGATTATGTGCTGGCGGGTACCTGCAGCGGTAAAATTAAGGCCATGCATGATGAGCGCGGCAAGATCATAAAGAAAGCAGGCCCATCTACACCAATATCAATTTTGGGATTGGATGGAGCTCCCCAGGCGGGGGACAAATTCAATGTGCTCGAGGATGAAAAAGAGGCCAAGCAAATTGCGGCCAAACGAAGTCAATTACTCCGTGAACAATCGGTTCGGACACAACGGCATATCACCCTGGATGAGATTGGAAGAAGAATCGCCCTGGGCGACTTTAAGGAGTTGAACATCATCCTGAAAGGAGACGTGGACGGCTCTGTTGAGGCCCTTACGGATTCTTTTCAGAAGTTATCCACGGATGAGATTCAGGTGAACATTATTCATAAAGGCGTAGGTGCGATTACAGAGTCCGATGTTCTGTTAGCTTCGGCTTCAGATGCCATTGTAATTGGCTTTAACGTAAGACCCATGGGGAACGCCAGGGATATTGCTGACAAGGAAGAAATAGATATCCGGATGTATTCTATTATTTATGACGCTATCAACGACCTGAAAGACGCCATGGAAGGGATGCTTTCACCAGAGATGAAGGAAGAGATCACAGGTACGGCCGAAATCAGGGAGACCTTCAAAATATCAAAGGTCGGTACCATAGCGGGTTGTATGGTCACCAGTGGCAAGATCTTCAGGAATTCCAGTATCAGGCTTATCCGCGACGGGGTGGTCATTTACACAGGGGAATTGTCTTCCCTCAAAAGGTTTAAGGATGACGTCAAGGAAGTGGCCAAAGGATACGATTGCGGGCTGCAAATTAAAAACTACAATGAAATTAGGGAAAGCGATATCGTAGAAGCCTTCCAGGAAGTGGCCGTTAAGAAAACGTTGTAATATCAGGAACATAAAACCGCGGGATCGCAGCATCCTTACCAGGGAAACAAGAAGGTACCGGCACCGTCGTTATTTGAGGCAGGAGACGAATTCCTCCCGGGCTTAACGGCAGGATGGAATACCCACTGAATTGGGGATTTTGCCCTTTGCAGAGTTGCAGGGATCGATGGTTTATTTTTTCTCCGGTTTGAGGAGCAGTGCGGCAGGGAATTTTTTTCGCACTTCCAGAAATTTGCGTTCTCCTTCTAGTTTTGTTTTAAAACGTCCTACATGAACGCGATACGTAGGAGAATCAAACACGATTTTGGAATACCAGCCAGGAAAGTCTCCGTCGGCCTGTGATTTTAAATTTTCCGCATCGGAATAGTTCCCAAAACCTATCTGAATAGTGTAATAATCAATATCGGAATTGACGGTTTTATACAGCGCCAGTAATTCGGTTATTTTTTGATCCTGATCTATGGAAATAGACCCGTTTTGGGCTTTGCCGAAATAGGCCAGACATACCAGTAATAATATAGTGACAGGCGTTTTCATCTCAGTGACAAATTAATTTTTTTACAGTTCTGACAAAGGTAATTTTTTAAAGTATATACGAACAAAATAAGCTTTATTTAGAATTGATATAAATTATAAATTATCAAACCTTTAACATTTCCAAAATAAAGTCTATGTCGTATTTTTGTCCACGATCCAAGCATCGATAAACCATCCTAAACGACCTAGCTTACCGGAATTATCGTGCCAAGATTTCGATAGAAATAATTTAAGTATGAAAAAGGTTCCGTACCGCGATAAAATTTCTAAAATTTTTGGCTTTAGTTTTGTAGTTTTCCTACTCCTTTCCACCGCACTTTTCGCACAAGATGAATCCACCGATCAGGAAATTTCTGATGTGGCAGAAGCAGCCGCCGAATCCGGAATGGTTAGTCAACTACTTGTTTCGGGGGATGCTGTCAATGGCAAGCAATTGTTTAACCAGAATTGTGCTGCGTGTCACGCGCTCGACAGAAAAATGACCGGCCCTGCCCTGGCAAACGTGGAAACCAGGCTTTCCGAGGATGAGGGACTCGACAAGGAGTGGTTGTATGCCTGGATAAAGAACAGCCCGGGGATGATTTCTTCCGGAGATGCCTATGCCAACAAGATCTATGCAGAGTACAATCAGGCGGCAATGACTGCTTTCCCCACGCTTTCTAATCAGGACATCGACGATATTTTAGCATATACTGCTGCCCCGCCACCTGCTGCCGTTGCTGCGTCAGGTTCGGCGCAAGCCCCCACGACCGGGGACGCGCAGGCTACCGGAATTTCAAACGAGATCATCCTTGGTGCACTCGCCCTGATCTTTGGACTTCTGGTGATGATGCTGGTCCTCGTAAATAAAACATTGCGCCGTATAGCTGAAGCGAACGGGGTGG
This sequence comes from Eudoraea sp., assembly GCA_035312365.1. GTDB lineage: Bacteria > Bacteroidota > Bacteroidia > Flavobacteriales > Flavobacteriaceae > JAFMPW01. The sequence continues at coordinate 3,577 of DATGCB010000552.1, forward strand.
TTCTGGAAAGGGAAAGGGCAGAGAAACGCACTCCTATCTGGAAGGCCTTCGCTCAAAATCAATTCCTGGTGTTGGTTACAAGCATCTTTTTACTGCTGGCGGCCGCCTATTTTGCGTATGGATGGATGATGCAGCTGGGTGTGGATCAGGGATATCAGCCCATTCAGCCGATACATTACTCCCATAAGGTGCATGCCGGGGACAATAAAATAGAGTGTAAGTACTGTCACTCATCGGCCAGGGTTTCTAAACATTCCGGGATACCATCCTTGAATGTATGTATGAACTGCCACAAATCCATTTACGAATACAAAGGGAATCCCGAAGGGCCAAGTCCCGAAGATCTGTCTAATGGCTACACGAACGAATTTTATACGGCTGAAATCAAAAAATTGTATAAGGCTGTTGGATGGGATGAAGAAAATCAGCGGTATACCGGGGAGACCCAACCCGTTGAATGGGTGCGGGTGCACAATTTACCTGATTTTGTATATTTCAATCATTCCCAGCATGTCTCGGTCGCAGGTGTTGAATGCCAGACCTGTCATGGCCCTGTGGAAGAAATGGAAATTATGTATCAGCACGAGACTTTGACCATGGGCTGGTGCATAAATTGCCACCGGGAGACGAATGTAAAAGTTGAGGGGAATGCCTATTATGACAAAATACACGAGGAGCTTTCAAAAAAATACGGCATGGATAAGCTTACTGCAGCCCAGATGGGTGGCATTGAGTGTGGAAAGTGCCATTACTAAAATAAAGGTAACAAGGTTGAATACGGATATTGCCTCACTGTAGTTGGTGAAATTTTAAAAACTTAAAATTTTAGAAGTACGATTTGCGAATTTTACAATGTATGAAAGAATCCCGAAAATTGTGAACAAGCGGGAGAAAGAGAATTAGAGATCGTACATCAAAAATCATAAATACTCGATATGGCATCAAACAAAAAATACTGGAAAAGCGAAGCGGAATTACTGCCGCACGATTCCATTGTTGAGAGGCTGACACAGAATGAATTTCCGGAGGAGATCCCGGTAGATGATTTCCTGGGCGACAAGGATGTCTTATCGTCTTCAAAGACCAATAGACGGGACTTTTTAAAATATGTAGGTTTTAGCACTGCTGCTGCTTCCATCGCAGCTTGTGAAGGGCCGGTCCGAAAATCTATTCCCTATGTGGTGCAACCCGAAAGCATCATTCCGGGCATCGCAAATTACTATGCCACAACCATAGCCAATGGCTTTGATTTTGCCAGCATCCTTGTAAAGACAAGAGAGGGAAGACCCATCAAAATAGAAAACAATAAGGAAGCTAACATAGGAGGGGGCGCTAACGCCCGCGTACAGGCATCTGTCTTATCCCTGTACGACAGCACCAGGATTCAGGGGCCCCTGGCCAATGGAGAGCCGGTGGAATGGGCGGCCCTCGATGCGGCGGCCAAGGCAAAGCTGGGTTCGCTAAAAAATTCCGGGAAGCAAATCGCCCTGTTGACACAGACGTATGCCAGTCCTTCCACGGACCGACTTATCTCAGAATTTAAGGAAACGTTTGGGAATGTGAATCACGTGACTTACGATGCGATTTCGGAAGATGCGGCACTGGCTGCTTACGAGGCAAGATACGGTGAAAGGGCCCTTCCGGATTACAACTTTGAGAAGGCTGATATCATCGTTTCATTTGGAGCTGATTTCCTGGCAGATTGGCAGGGGGGGGGATTTGACAGCGGTTATTCCAAGGGCAGAGTTCCCATGAATGGGAAAATGTCCAGGCACTTTCAGTTCGAAGCAAATATGTCCCTGACAGGTGCGAATGCCGACAAGAGGGTGCCATTACCGCCATCCCAGCAGAAAATTGCACTCGCCAAGTTATACAGTAAACTAAACGGTACGTCTATTGGCGGGAATTTGAACGATGAAGTAGAGCGAACACTGGATACCATTGTCAGTGAAATCGCCAAAAACAGGAACGGGGCTGTTGTCGTCACTGGATTGGATGATGCAAATGCCCAGGCAGTTGTACTGGCCATCAATGAATTATTGGATAGTAGGGCTTTTGATGCCACCACGCCCAGGTATACAAGACAGGGAAATACACAGGCCGTAACTCAATTGATTGCAGACATGAAAGCCGGCAAAATCGGGGCTTTATTTATGGATGGGGTAAATCCCATGTACAGTTTGCCAAATCCGGCCGACTTTCTTGAGGGGATTGAAAAGGTAGATCTTTCAATAACCTTTTCTACAAACTGGAACGAGACAACGGCTGTTTCAAAATACGCAGCTGCTGCCAGCCATTATCTGGAATCATGGGGGGATGCGGAGATGCAGAAAGGATACTTCAGCCTGATGCAACCGGCAATCAGGGAATTGTTTGATACAAGGCAGTTCCAGACTTCAATGCTGGTATGGATGGGGAGTGATAGAACCTATTACGATTATATAAAGGAGACCTGGACCACGACAATACTGGCA
>DATGCB010000553.1:0-4044 GCA_035312365.1 Eudoraea sp.
GTAAATTGTCAATAGTTTTAGCATAAACCTCCTCCAAAATCGTGGTAAAAGCTATTGCCCGCATCAATAGTAGGTGTTATCTTTGCGGACTTACAGACCTGGCATTACGCATGATACAGATTACATTACCGGACGGCACAGTAAAGGAATACCAAAAAGGCAGTACCCCTATGGATGTTGCCATGAGTATAAGCGAGGGATTGGCCAGAAACGTACTATCCGCCAGGTTCAACGGAACTGTGGTTGAGACTGTATCACCACTGCTCGAGAATGGCAGCCTGGTGTTATTCACCTGGAATGAAGCAGAGGGTAAAAAGGCATTTTGGCATTCTACTTCCCACGTCGTAGCGCAGGCACTGGAAGAATTATATCCGGGGATAAAACTCACCATTGGTCCCGCGATTGAAAATGGTTTCTATTATGATGTCGATTTTGGCGAGCATTCCATTTCGGAAAAAGACTTTCCGGAAATTGAAAAAAAAGCGTTGGAAATTGCTCGGGGGAAGCACGACTTTAAAATGCGGGGTGTTTCTAAACAAGATGCCCTGGAATTTTACCGGAAGCAGGGAAATGAATTTAAAGTTGAACTCATAGAAAACCTGGAAGATGGGAGCATCACCTTCTGCGACCACGATACCTTTACGGACCTTTGCCGGGGCGGCCATATTCCAAACACCGGGATCATAAAAGCCATCAAAATACTGAATGTCGCCGGGGCCTATTGGAGGGGCGATGAAAATAAACCCCAGTTGACAAGGGTCTATGGAATTTCCTTTCCAAAGCAAAAGGAGTTAACCGGGTATTTACATTTGCTGGAGGAAGCCAGGAAGAGGGATCATCGAAAATTGGGGAAAGAGCTGGAACTTTTTACCTTTTCACAAAAAGTCGGTCAGGGCCTGCCTTTATGGCTTCCCAAAGGGGCTGCACTGCGAGAAAGGCTGGAACAATTTCTCAAAAAAGCACAGAAAAAAGCGGGATATGAAATGGTCATTTCCCCACATATTGGTCAGAAAGAACTGTATGTCACTTCAGGTCATTATGCCAAATATGGCGAAAGCAGTTTTCAACCCATTCATACCCCAAAGGAGGACGAGGAATTTTTGCTAAAACCCATGAACTGTCCTCATCATTGTGAGATTTACAACACACGGCCATTCAGTTACAGGGAACTCCCGAAACGCTATGCAGAATTTGGAACGGTCTACCGGTATGAACAAAGCGGAGAACTACACGGCCTTACCAGAGTACGTGGCTTTACCCAGGACGACGCCCATATATTTTGTACCCCGGAGCAATTGGACCAGGAGTTCAAAAGTGTGATAGACCTGTCACTTTACGTTTTAGAATCCCTGGGCTTTGATAACTATCGGGCACAGGTTTCTGTCAGAGATCCTGAACAGCCGGAGAAGTACATTGGCAAAATTGAGAACTGGGAAAAAGCCGAAAGGGCAATTATTAATGCCGCAGAAGAAAAGGGATTGGAGTTTGTAATTGTAAAAGGGGAGGCAGCATTCTACGGCCCTAAACTCGACTTTATGGTAAAGGATGCCATTGGCAGAAATTGGCAACTGGGGACCATTCAGGTTGATTATAACCTCCCGGAACGATTTGATCTCACATATAAGGGCAGTGATAATGAGTTGCACAGACCTGTTATGATCCACAGGGCACCCTTTGGCAGTATGGAACGCTTTATTGCCCTGCTGCTGGAACATACCGGTGGTAATTTTCCCTTATGGCTCACTCCGGACCAGGCCATTATTCTACCCGTAAGCGAGAAGCACGAAAAATATGCTGAAAAAGTTTTTAATTCATTAGAAAATCACGAAATTCGCGCCCTCGTTGATGAAAGGAACGAAACGGTTGGAAAAAAGATACGGGAGGCTGAATTGAACAAGATTCCATTTATGCTGATCGTTGGTGAAAATGAAGAGGAAAATGGATCAATTTCTGTCAGAAGACATGGAGGTGAAGATTTGGGCTCACTAACCGTAAACGATTTTGCAGACTTGGTCGAAAAAGAAATAAGTAGTACCTTAAAGTCGTTTTGAAAATTAATCAACGTTTAACTAAAAAGTAGCAGTCATAGCAATACGAAGAAGATTTAGGCCCCAACCCAGGAGGGAAAACAAAAACCCTCATAACATTAATGAAAAGATTACATCTCCCGAAGTACGTTTGGTAGGTGATAATGTTGAAATAGGAGTGTATCCCATAGCCCAGGCCCTTGCAAAAGCGGACGAAGCAGGGCTGGATCTGGTGGAGATATCGCCTAAGGCGAAGCCTCCGGTTTGCAAGATTATTGATTACAAGAAGTTCTTATACGAACAAAAAAAGAGGGAAAAGGTCATGAAGGCCAAAGCCTCGAAAGTGGTTGTCAAGGAAATTAGGTTTGGTCCCAATACCGATGACCATGATTACGATTTTAAAAAGAAACACGCTGAAAAGTTCTTAAAAGACGGGGCGAAATTAAAGGCCTATGTTTTCTTCAAAGGACGTTCTATTGTGTATAAGGATAAGGGCGAGATCTTGTTGTTGAAATTGGCCCAGGAATTGGAAGATTTCGGAAAAGTTGAGCAAATGCCGAGATTGGAGGGCAAGCGAATGACCATGTTCCTTGCTCCTAAGACTAAAAAGTAAATAGTAACGAAATAGGAAGAAAATGCCTAAAATGAAAACCAAATCCAGTGCCAAAAAGCGGTTTAAGCTAACGGCCACGGGTAAAATTAAAAGAAAGCACGCCTTTAAGAGTCATATTCTAACTAAGAAATCGAAAAAGCGCAAGCTTAAATTAACGCATTCGACCTTAGTTCATGATTCGGACGTTGCTAATATCAAAGAGCAATTACGTTTAAAATAATTGTTCTTCAGGGTACTATGTATTAACCATGGAGTTGGGCTTTAAAGTATTCAGTATTTTGAAACCGGAATCGACGAATCGCCTGCTACAAAAAAACAGAAAAAATGCCAAGATCAGTTAATTCAGTTGCTTCCAGAGCCAGAAGAAAAAAGGTGATGAAGCAAGCCAAAGGTTACTATGGGAGACGAAAAAATGTCTGGACAGTAGCCAAGAACGCGGTGGAAAAAGCAATGACGTATGCTTACAGAGACCGCAGAACCAAGAAAAGGAATTTCCGTGCATTATGGATCACCAGGATCAATGCGGGGGCCCGGTTACACGGAATGTCTTATTCCCAGTTTATGGGTAAGGTTAAAGCCAACAATATTGGACTGAACAGAAAGGTTCTTGCAGATTTGGCCATGAACCATCCGGATGCCTTTAAAGCCATTGCCGATAAGGTGAAGTAGTTATTTAAAAAGCATAAATAAAAATCCCGCTCAGTTTTTGAGCGGGATTTTTAGTATGGATATATTGCTGCCGAGGTTAATCGCCATACTTCATTATTCCCTTCCAAATCAAAGGCGTCCGTCTGAATTTTTTCGCATTACGCAAAAAACCGGTCTCAGAGAAGGATTCCTTAATTTGATGCCAAAGTATTTAAAAACCCGGCCTATTTTTCTTTTGATAGCAAATCAAGGGGTTTGTACAAGGGAAGAAGGAAGCTGTCCAAAAAGCATTAGCATAGCAAAGCGGCCTGGGCAACGCTGCGTACAAAGCACGTAGATTTCAAGAAAAGAAAAATCAGCCTAGACTTTTTTTGGTTCTTTTTTTGGTCAATGAAAAAAAAGAACTTAATAAAAATGTTTCTGTAAGGTTCATGTATTACTATTATATCGCATATAGCCAGCCGCATCAACCCTAACCTTCGCTATGCTATGGTCAGCAGGTGTCCAGGGTTTCGATAATTCTTAACGCCCATAATCGCACACTACAGAAAAAGAAATCCCCAATTTTGAAGGGTAGTGAATTAAGGAAACGAAGGTTTTTCAGAAATAATGGCACTGCCAGCGAAAGTGCGTTTCGCACAGCGAAAAAGAGCATGGAGCGATAGCAGCGTCCATGGTTTTGGCCCTGGCCAAAAATTTCCTAATAAACCTTCTTGATTTTTTGGTTCGTTTTATTCATGTGAATTCTATTTTATT
>DATGCB010000554.1:0-4255 GCA_035312365.1 Eudoraea sp.
TTATGGATTACAGGACCTATGGAAAAAGTACCGGGAAATTGAGTGAGCAAGCCCTGTTCAGGGATGGGCAGTTATTTTATGACTATGTACTCAGCCACTATAGAGAAGATGAAATGACGCTGTATGGGCGGTCGCTGGGAACGGGTATCGCCGTTAAGCTGGCGTCGCAGAACCAACCGAAACAGCTGGTACTGGAAAGTCCGTTCTACAGCCTGGAAGATGTGGCCAGGGAAAGGTTTCCGTATTTTCCGGTAAAGTGGTTGATCAGATATCCCATGAGATCTTATAAATATATACAGGAAGCCCGTTGTCCCATTGCTATATTTCATGGAACGGATGACAGTGTGGTCCCTTACAGCTCGGGGAAGCGACTATATGACGGGGTACCTTTTAAACAAAAGAATTTTGTAACCATTGCCGGTGGCGGGCATAATAATCTGGTGGAATTCAAGGCATATTCAAGCGGGATTGACCAGGTATTGGGTCTAAATCATTCGAATAGTGCAGAGGACAGGTAGCGATCACCCCGATCACAAATGATCGAAACGATGGTTCCCCGGTCGAGGCTGTCCGCCAGGCGCAGGGCAGCTGCGGTTGCACCCCCGCTGCTCATTCCGGCAAAAATACCTTCCTCTGATGCCAACCGCCTCGCCATCGATATGGCATCGGCTTCACTAACTTCAAGAACCCGGTCTACTTTCCGGGCATCAAAAATTTTTGGTAAATAGGCTTCCGGCCATTTTCGGATACCGGGAATACTGGCATCATCGGAGGGCTGGACACCAACGATCTGAACTTCACTGTTTTGTTCCTTCAGGTAGGTTGAAGTCCCCATTATGGTACCTGTGGTACCCATTGCAGAAACAAAATGCGTAATACGGCCATCGGTATCCTTCCAAATTTCAGGTCCGGTTGATGCATAATGTGCTTTCCAGTTATCATCATTGGCAAACTGGTTCATCATCACATAGCCCTCATTCCTTACCTTGTCTTCCGCATAATCCCTGGCACCTTCGATGCCAATATCAGAAGGTGTGAGGGTCACCTTAGCGCCGTAGGCCCTCATAGTCTGCACCCGCTCCCTGGTGGCACTATCCGGCATCACCAGCTCTATTTGTAAATGATAGAGGCCGGCGATCATAGCCAGAGCAATTCCTGTATTTCCGCTGGTAGCCTCGATGAGTTTGGAATTTTTATTAAAATCGCCACGCCCGAGGCCATTTTTTATCATATTATGGGCGGCCCTGTCCTTAACGCTGCCCCCGGGATTTTGACCCTCCAATTTAAAAAAAAGCCGTACATTTTTGTTGGTGTTCAGGACTTTGCTTTGTACCATAGGCGTATTCCCGATCAGATCCAAAAGGCTATGTGACATGCGGTTGTGTTTTGATTTTTATTTCGGGGGTATGGAACACCGTTGAATTGGCGGGCACGGATGAGGTGATCCAGGCATTACCGCCAATTACCGAGTTTTCACCGATCACGGTATCACCTCCGAGAATGGTGGCATTGGCGTAGATTGTAACATTGTCTTCAATGGTGGGATGCCTCCTGGTTTTTTGTAGATGCTTGGCCACATATAAAGCGCCAAGGGTCACCCCCTGATATATTTTAACATTGTTTTTGATAATGGCGGTCTCACCAATCACCACCCCGGTCGCGTGGTCTATAAAGAAGGAGTCGCCAATTTGGGCGCCGGGGTTGATATCCACCCCGGTTTGCCTATGGGCATATTCTGTCATTAGCCTTGGCACCATTGGAAATCCTTTCTTATAGAGCTCGTGGGCCAACCGGTAAATGGCAATGGCGTAAAACCCCGGATAGGCCATGTACACCTCCTCGATGGAGAGCGATGCAGGATCGCAGCTGGCAATTGCCTCGGCATCCTTATTTAACTTTTCAAGGACCGTCGGCAATTGAACGAGATAATTCTCCCAAATGGCACTGCACGGCTTGTCAGGATTCCAACATGCCAGATCCACCAGGGAATCAAACTGCGATTCCAGGGTACTCAGGTTTTCAGCTACCGGTGTCTCAATGTCAAATAAAGTGAGGAAAAGCAGGTCCGTGAAAACTTCGGTTTGCTTCTTTAAGCGATATTTGAGATTCGGTTGTTTTTTGCTGGCATTGATCTTTTTAATGATCGCTGATCTGTCCATATACAAGGCGTTAGGCATCAAAAATAACTAATAATTACAAAGCCTATCGGTTAAAAAGGTTAACTTTAGCTTAAAATTTATGAGCACATAGAATTATGGCTGAAACGGTCGTCCGGAGAGAAGTACTTCAATTTTTAGTGCAGTTAAAAAAGAACAATAACCGGGAGTGGTTCGCGGATCATAAAAAGGAGTTCAAAGCATTAGAGGCCGGAGTTAAGGGATTTTATAACACCCTGTTCGAGCGAATGAAATCTCACGATGAACTTGAGAAATTAAAGATGTTCCGTATCTATAGAGATGTGCGCTTTTCTCATGACAAATCTCCCTACCAGGCACACTTTGCCGGTTCCTTTTCAAGGGCCGGTGCAAGTCGCCGGGGCGGGTATTACCTCCGTATCAAGCCCGGTGAAAGTTTTATTGCAAGCGGGTTCTGGGCCCCGGAGAAAAAAGATCTGTTGCGTATTAGAAAGGAGTTGGAACAGGATGCCTCCGGGTTCAGAAAGGTGATTAGCAGCCATCCGCTAAAGGCAATCTGGGGCAACCTGCAGGGAAACGAAGTTAAAACTGCCCCCAAAGGCTTCGCCCGGGAACATCCGGATATGGACCTTATCAAAAAAAAGCAGTTTATTTTCGTGAGAAACTTCGGCGATAAGGAACTTGTTTCGCCAAAATTCATCGAGGAGGTAAACACGTCATTTAAGGCCATACGTCCGTATTTTAACCTGATGAGCGAAATCCTGACCACCAACTTGAACGGGGAATCCCTCTTAAAATAAGGGCAATTTTAGGCAAATACCACGGTTTCAAACAACTGCACCTGATCCTTGAGCCGTTCTATCACCATATTCATCATCCGTTTATTTAGGGCGGAGGAATTAAGAATATAGGTCTCGTACTCTTCCAGGGTATATTGGCCAATAATCATCCCTTTGAGGGCATTTCGGAATTTAATGTCCTTTTGGATGGCATTCTCAATATAATCCAGCCGTTTTTCCATCGTAAGTTCGTGAAACCCTCCTTTGTGTTTGGCAATGTAATTCCTGAAAGCGGCGACCAGCAGTTCATTTTGAAACTTAATAATCGGCCGCAGGGTAGCATTCTGAAAGCGTTCATCATTGCTCATTTCGGGGGTTATTAAGGCGGTTGGAATTTCTGGACGGAAACGTATAAGATCTGAAGACCGTTGGTTCATCGCTTGAAGTTTTCATAAAGTTAGGAATTTACCACTGGCATCAGATGACGATCTCAATTAGTTTTTAACGGGATTATGAACAGCTTTTGGCCCAGACTTGCAGCAAGTGCTCCGGTCCTGTCCCACGGTGCAGGTTTTCCATCCGAACCGGCAGGGTATTCCCTGTCGATGACCACCGCTGCAGACTACACGGTTATCCGGGCATTATGTTACAGATTTCTATTTCCATTGCCTTTTTACCACCGTCTTGCGAAAACATAAACCCTGGGATACAGGGATTTGTCTACCGATTATACAGGGGTTCCTACCAGCTATACAAAAGAGATCTTCCATCAGGTCAAAAAACCTTACATTAACCTGGAGGTTTCCTTGGCTTTCAGGGAAATTCAAAATTAAAACATGCACCTGTAATCCCTCAACAATGGCATTCGCTTTAGACAAATTAATCGATAAGGCCCATTCAGACAAATCCTTCGCAGAAATAGGCAAGCTGTCGGTGGCAAGTTTGAAAGGAGTCTCAGAAAATGACGCAGTTCTCTTAAAACAGGCCTTTGGGATCGAATCCGTTGAAGACATGGGCAGCAATGCCTTCTTCCGGTCAGCGCAGATGATCTACATGGCTACCCTCAAGACGTCGTATGACCCGGGCCCCCCGCCTTTCTGGTTGGATAAGTTTTCAGGGTTATCCGATGACTATTTTCTAAACCATCCTTCCCAGCGTTTCAGAACCGCTTTCGGGGGCGTATTGTACCGGGGCAGATTGGACAATACGGCCAGGCTCCTGATCATTGGTCAGGACCCGTCAACTGACGAAGCCATCGCGAGAAGGGCTTTTGTCGGATCTGCGGGACAACGTTTGCAAAAGTTTCTCAATAAAATAGGAATTACAAGGTCCTACATTATT
>DATGCB010000555.1:0-20008 GCA_035312365.1 Eudoraea sp.
CGATCTGCAGTTCAGGGTTGTTTGCAGTAAGGGGACCTATATACGATCCCTGGCACATGACTATGGAAAATCCCTGGGATCCGGTGGGTATTTGTCTGCCCTCAGAAGAACCAAAATAGGGGATTATAACGTAAATAATGCGCTGGCCCCCAAGATATTTCAGGAAATTACACTTGCCGGGGATATAAACTCCTGAATTTGTAAGGTTATCCTGTACGTTCAGCGAATTATTAAAATATTTTATCGAAAAAGTGGTTATAGCACTATGAATTTAAATCGAAACCAGCTTTCATTAATGATAACAGTCTTTTCGCTGTCCATTGTGGTGTTGCTTTTATATAACATCCAATTGGGGGCTGAGGAACAGCAGGAGTATGTTATTGAAATGAGCCTGGCCGATGAGGATTTGGAGCGCTTGCTGGCGGAGGAAGAGAAGTTGCTGGAAGAAATGGCCAAGGCAGACCCAATAAAGAGCCATATGGCGTACAATGAGACCGCCAAACCCAGTTTTGGGAACCCCGAACCGCTTAAAACACTGGATGAGCTCCTTGAAGAAAAGGCAGCCGCGGACGGGGAGGAGCAAAAAGATTTTTTAACTACAGATGCCGGGTATGCCGCAAGTCTGAAGGAATTGGCTAAAAAGAGGGAAGAACTAAAGCAAAAATTGGGTGAAAAAGAAGCTCAGAAAAAAGAGTTTACAAATAATCTTGCCAAAAGGAGAACTTCTGTTTCCTATTCACTTGTTGGGCGCAATAATTATGTCCTGCCACCACCGATCTACACGTGTATCGAAGGAGGAAAGGTTGTTGTAAATATTATGGTAGATGCCAATGGGTATGTGGTTGAGGCCGATTTTAACACTGCCAGTTCAGGCACTTCTAACGGATGCCTCGTTGACAATGCCATCGCATATGCCCTTAAAGCGCGTTTTAATTCCTCTTCACGGGCTTCACAGAAAGGCACCATTACCTATATCTTCCAGAGCAAGTAATTGTCAATGCCTATTTGGGTCTCCCCGTAAATAATTCATACCGCCGTTGAACTTCCATTTTAAACACCCGGAGTATCTTTCCGTGGGGTCTCTGACAAGCCTGGGACGTTTGCGTAGCCCTAGGTGTTCCTGCGTTCAAACATTCGTTATTGCAGGTGATTAAGTATCTTTTATAGATTTTCAGGTTTTATGGACAAGCTTCTGAATAAGGCTGCCTTTGTGGCAAAGTATTTATTTTGGAGCTCATTTTGTTTTAATTTGGCATCTATCAACATACTTTCCCTGGTATTGATCAAAAACAGTGAGCTTTCACCAAAACTAAATTTACGCTCCTCAGCTTCCAAAATGGTGGTATAATCGGCCACGATATTCTCAATCAATTGGTTCTGGGTTTCAAAGGAATCAAGTTCCGTAAATATTGCGGTTACTTTGTTCCTAATTTCTAATTGAACATTATCATATTCCAGTTCTGCATCCCTGAGTTTGTATTTTGCCAGTTTTACATCACCGCGCTCCTTACGTAGAAATAGGGGGAAACTGAAATTGACGAACGCTTTGTATTCATTGGCATCAAAAGCATTTAATAATTCAGGTTGTGTTGTCAGGAAGTTATATTCAAGATCTATTACCGGAAGTAATTTATTTGTTTTTAGGCGCTTGTCAACAGCAAGACCCTCTATCTTAAATTTCTGTGATTTCAGCTTAGGATGGTTTTCCAATGAAAAACTGTCAAGAGGTTGATCATTAATTTCTAAAGAAATATCCACCTCTCCATCCAGTCGGATATCGGGAATAACATTATTCTGCAGTTCAACCGGCACATTGGAACTTAACCATAAAAAATTGGAAAGTTCAAGCGCTCTTTTAATCAGCAAAACCCGGGCTTGCTCCAACCCAAGCTTCCTGTTATATACGGCTATTTTAGCCTCCACTGTATCTATAGTGGCAAGATCTCCCGCCATAGCGCTTTGTTTTATACCGACAAACCTTGTTTGGGAATTATCATAGAAATTATGATAAACGGTAAGGTCCTTATAAGCGCGAAGCCAATTGAAATAGGCCAATGATGCCTCATACAAAACCTCATTAACTTCCAGGTCCATATCTGCTTTCGCCCGCTCCCTGAGAAATTTAGCCTGCTTTAAGGTAGCCATCCGTTCGTTGATCCAGAATCCGTTTCCAAGGGAAACTGACACTCCCGCACTGTATAAACCATCTGTTGGGACGAGCTGTTCAGGATTTAAAAAATCTCCCTGATTTTGCTCAAAACTTCCCTTCAATTCAATCCCATACCATGTTGGGAGCTTAAAAGTTGCATTTAGACGGTCATAATATTCGGTCCCCTTAAATTTTTTACGCTTATAATCTACCTCTATTTTAGGGTCAAAACCTCCCCGGGCCTTCATGAGGTTGGCCTGCCCCATATCAATCCTGAGCCGTGCCTGCCTGGCTATGGGGTGAAACTTCTTTACATAACCCAGATATTCATTAAAACCCAGCACTACACTATCTCTTTGCTGCGCTTTTAAAGGGATGAAAGCAAGCATTAACAGTATTATAAAATGCCTGCTCATTGTTTATTTTGTCCTTTTAGTGGCAATCCGTTCTCCGGTTGATAATAGTTTGGCGGGAACCCATTGAGCTGCCTCCACAGCTCGAACCATATTGGTACATCATCTAAAAGTGCGAGTGTCATAGCACCTGATCCTACACGAATTTCTTTTGGCCATGGATGTTCCTCAGGGTCAGGAGCCAAAAGCACGCGAAATTTCCCATTATCACTGATAAAAGTTTCCTTTGCTACTACAATGCCGCCATAAGTACCATAGGAAACATTGGGCCATCCGCTAAAAACAATCGCCGGCCAGCCATCAAACTGTATCCTTACTTTTTCTCCGGGGCGAATCAAAGGAAGATCTATTGGAGCTACAAATGTTTCAACGGCCATCTCATAATCAGAGGGCATTATCCCTACCAATTGCTCTCCTTCCTTAAACGTTTGTCCAACCCCGGCACGCATTGCTTTATTGATAAAACCACTTTGGGGTGAACGAACGTAATAGAGGGCTTTGCGCATCTCATAATTGGTATAATCATTCTTCAGTTTTGTAACCTGTGCTTCAGAATCGAACTGGCTTGACTGGGCCGTAAACATGTCACTACTGGCCTTTGAAATCTTGTCTTCATACTCCGCTTTCAACCTGTTGATCTCTACCTCAGCATTGATAACGTCATTTTTTGTTGCCAGAAGTTTATTCATTTGTGATATTAATTTGGCCTCTGTTTCCTGAAGTTTAAGGCGTTTATCTTCCACATCTGTCATTGCTTTTAGCCCTTCTTTTTGCAATTGAGCAGTTCTGTTATATTGCCTGTTCGCAATCTGAATATTGGTTTTAGCCGCTTCCAGGTCAATACTGTCACTTTGTACTTTTAATTTTGACTGCATCAATTTATTATTTGCCTGTTGCAACTTCAGTTTCCGCTCTGTGGACAGGGCGGAAATTTGGTTATTCAGGGCAGTCACTTTGCTTTCATAGGAGGATACCGCTTTGGATTTAGCATTAATCTGATCTCCGGTTCTCTCCACCAGCGCGGGGTCAAAATATTCATTCTTAACCTCGGAAATATGGATGATGGTATCTCCTTTCTCTACGTAATCCCCCTCAGTAACAAACCATTTTTCAATCCTGCCCGGAATTGGCGATTGTATACTCTGTGGTCTTTGATCCGGTTTTAAAGTCGTAAGACTACCTTTACCGGACACGGTTTGGGTCCAGGGAAGAAAAAGTATAATAATTCCAATAATAGCGAATGCGAGCAAAAACCTGTTAAAATGATCGTAATGCCCAGAGTTGAAAATTTTCTTTCCGGAATTAAATTTAGAAAGGTCAACACTTTTATTAAGTCTGTTATGAGATATGTTCAACATAGTAATTATCTTTCATTTACAATCCTGCCGTCCTTCATGGTAATAATTCGTGTACATCCGGTTTTCCATGAATCATTCTGGCTAACTACAATCAGCGCCCATGGATTCGACTTGTCGGTTAGGAATTCCATGATTTCCTTGGATTCATCAGCATCGAACTGGTCTAAGGGATCTTTAAGGATCAGTAATTTTGGTTTCCTTACCAGGCTTCTGGCTAATACAATTTTCTTTGAAACTACATAAGGGATCTGTTTCCCTTCAGGATACAATGTGGTCTGTAATCCATTAGCCTGTTCCTTAACAAAATTGTTGAGTTTAACTTTCTCAATTGCCCAATACACCTGCTCGTCGGAAAGACTTTTGTCCCCAAATGTGATGTTATCCAGGATACTTCCTTCAAATGGAGATTCCTCAGTTAGTGACTGTCCTAATTCTGCCCTGTATTTATTGAGATGTATGGATTTAAGGGATACGTTGTTTACAAAAATATTTCCCGAATCCGGTTCAAGAATTCCAGCTATTAAACTTAACAATGTAGATTTGCCGGAACCAGAACCTCCATCTAGTAAAATAGCACAGTCTGGAGTTATTTTAAGTGAAACGTCATCGACAATCGGCTTATCTCGTCCCGGGACCGAATAGCTGACATTGGCCAATTCAATTGCAAATCCCTGTTGCCCTTTAAATGGTGTTTCCCCTTGTTGCGGCTCTAATTCTTTGTCTACTACCTGGCCAAGCTTCTCGATAGAGGTAAGCAGGTCGTAAAAAGTTTCTAATCCCAGAATGAGTTTTTCAACTGAAGTTATGACCAGTAGAATAATGATCTCTGCCGCAACAAACTGACCGATATTCATTTCCTGATTCAGTACCAAGAGGCCTCCAATAAGCAATAAGCCCAGGGTAACTAATACCTTAAACCCTATCATTTGTATGAACTGAAGCACAAGTATTCTGAAATGACTTTCCCGTGAATCCAGATAGTCCACAACAAGTGCGTCGTTTTTATCCATAGCCAATCTCGTTTTCCCCGAAAGCTTAAAGCTTATAATAGATCTGGCCACTTCCTGAATCCAGTGGGCAACCTTATACTTACTTTTCGATTCCTCCAGGCTCGTCAACAGACCTCTTTGAGCCGTTACCTTAAAAACAAGATAAATAAGCGCAAGCAGCAACAGTCCGTATATAATAAAGAAAGGATGATAGAACGATAGTAAAATAAGACCAAAAATAATCTGGAGTAAAGCGGCCGGAAAATCCACTAAAATTTTAGCAAGGCCCTTCTGGACAGTAAGGGTATCAAAGAATCTGTTGGCTAATTCAGGCGGATAATAATTCCGGAGTTCACTCATCTTTATTTTAGGAAAGCGATAAGCAAACTCAAAGGAAGCCCTGGTAAATATCTTTTGCTGCATATTTTCTATAATCCTGAATTGCATTAACTGCAATATCCCACCAAAAGCAACCCCTATGGTTACAAGTATGACCAGCACAATCCAGGAAGTGCTAATTTGTGCCCCTTGCAGAAGGTTAATAATGGCCTGTATCCCCAATGGTAAAGAAAGATTTACCAGTCCGGCAAAAATGGCGTAGTAAAAAATCTGTAACACGTCTCTTTTATCCAATTTCAGAAGTCCGAGCAACCGCTGCCATGCAGTCAATATTGTCTTAGCCATTACCGCCGGTGCTTAATGAGTGAAATGCAAGGTCCATAAGATAATCTGTTGGGGTAATGTGTTGATCACAATCCGTAAGCGACGGAAAATGCTCTTGCAAAAAGTACTGGTGAAGTGACCCTTCCAGAATCGTACTCGACAGGCTATGTGGATATGCATAATCAGGGTTAACTGCAATAATCATTTCCCCCATCCTCAGGATCAAACGCTTGTAAATCTCAAAATATCCTTCTTTGTTTTCTTTATCGACTTCCTTGATCAGGTAGGATTTAGAGTATTCATTGATGACAATTTTGCTTAGCAACACCTCATTTATGTGCGTGAAAGAAGTATCAATGGAAACCGGTTGGGTTAATACCTCGATCGCCGATTTTAGTTTATCTTCAGGATTGGGAATACCGTTTGTGGTTAACACTAATTGATATTCCAACCAACCCCAATACCAGGAGGTTAAATAGAGCAATAATTTGTGTTTATTCTCAAAATAACGATATACCGAACTTTCGTTTGAGCCGATCCGGGCCCCTAACTTTTTAAAGGTAAATTGCTCAAATCCCATTTCATGAATCAAAAGGATACTGTTCTCAACGATCCTCTTACCAAGATCAGTCGAGTCCGGATCTTTTACAAAAAGTTTTTTATTGACGCCTATTTTAATGTTTTGAAACAGATGCTTCATGTGTCACAATATAAATTTTGATACAAATATCATAGTTTTACTTTCATTAGATAATAGTTTAACTTTTGTTTAACGATAGTATTACTATTTTATTCTGTTAACAAAAAGTGTTCTGCTTGTTCGTTGGCTCAAGTTTTTCTCTTTTTAATCCATATATTTAATGTCTGTATTCTTTTCTATATGGATAAAGAGAAATGTGAATGGTGTCTTGGTGACACCCTGTATGAAGCCTACCACGATGAGGAATGGGGCAAACCGGTAAAGGACGACGCCGCGATATTTGAGTTCCTTATTCTGGAAACATTTCAGGCTGGTCTGAGCTGGATCACGATCCTGCGTAAACGAGAAAATTTCAGAGAAGCCTTTGATAATTTCAATTACCGGAAAATTGCCACATATGGGGAGGAAAAGATCGCTTCATTACTTCAGGATGCGGGCATCATACGAAATAAACTCAAGATCCGCGCCACGGTGTCGAATGCACTGGCCTTTATGAGGGTTCAGGAGGAATTTGGAAGTTTTAGTACTTATATCTGGGGGTTTGTAAACCATACGCCCATAAAAAATACCTTTAAAAACCATCAGGAGATCCCTGCGACTAGTAAAATTTCCGATGCCCTGAGCATAGATTTAAAAAAACGCGGTTTTAAATTCGTAGGAAGTACGGTTGTCTATGCACATATGCAGGCTACAGGGATGGTAAATGACCATGAAACAAACTGCTTCAGATATAATGAAGTTTAATGTAAAATGCCGGACAGGTACAAACTATATAAGAACTCTTCTCCCTTAAAACCATAAACTCGGTATCGTGAAACATTTTATTAATTCCCTGGTAATCCTGATCTTGTTCTGTTCCGTTTCTGAAGCCCAGGAGGTAAATGAACGGGAGCACCGTATTAAGAAATCACATTTCCCCATCATTGAACAAACGTTTTTATCGGGTAGAGAGGGCGTAAAACAAGAACGGTACTATAAGGAAGTTGACCGTTCCCGCCCGGTTTACATCATGAAATTTAAACAAGACAAACTCCACTACTTTATGTCCTTTGATCCGGAGGGCACCCTGCAAAAAATGGGATTTAGAATCAGGGAAATCGACTTCCCTTCAGATTCATATACCAATATTCAATCGTATTTGTCAGCCAATTTCAGCAAGATCAATATTCGACGTATGTTCCAGGAATACCCGGTAACGAGTAACAATGACCGTAAAAAAACGGTTGAGGATGCCTTTCAGAATATGTTATTGCCCGGCAATAAGTACCGCCTGGTCATCGTGGCAAAGAAAGAGGAAAAACGGGCAGTATATGAATTGTATTTCGATGCAGGCGGAACTTTTGAAAAGAGCCGCCAACTGCTGCCGGCAAATTACGATCATATCCTGTATTAGTCCCGGTTTTCCCTTAGGATTTTGAGAAAATTGTCCCTCGGGATTTCACGGGCCCCCAGGCTTTCCAGATGAGGGGTGTACATCTGACAATCTATCAGTTTATAGTGCTTTTCCCGAAGGTTCTTAACCAGGCAAATAAATGCACATTTGGAGGCATTACTTTTTAAACTGAACATGCTTTCCCCACAAAATACATGGCCCAGGTCTATTCCGTATAAACCTCCGACGAGTTCCTTCCCTTCCCACACTTCATAGGATATGGCCATTCCAAGCTCGTGTAGTTTCAAATAGGCCTGTTTCATGGTTGCCGTGATCCAGGTGCCCGGTTGCCCCTTCCTTTCCACCGAGGCGCACTGGTCTATAACTCCCTTGAAATTGTGGTTCCTGGTAAAACGAAATCGATTAGATTCATAGACCCTGCGCATGCTTTTAGAAATCTTCAATTCCTCAGGGAAGAGGACCATCCTGGGGTCCGGACTCCACCAAAGTATTAAGGAGTCTTCGTTGAACCAGGGAAAAATACCGTTTTCATAGGCCATTCTAAGCCGTTCCGGGGAAAGGTCTCCCCCAACGGCCAGAAGACCTTCGGAACTTGCGTGCTCCAGTGGCGGAAATTCCAGCCTGTCGGTCAGAAATGCTATGGTGGTTTTTTTCTTCTTCAATTCGGATGCATTTTAACAGAAAGAATACAGAAGAAATTCAGCGAGTATAAATAAATCCCCAAAGATTTCCGAAACCTTTGGGGACTTTCCTAATCATTAGGATGAACCTTAAAAAGGCAGGTCGTCATGATCTTCCTCATTCAGGTTATCCGCAGGCTCAAAAGCCTCCATGGGAGGCACAGGCGGTATCTCATCCCCCTGCGTGTCATTTTGTAAACTCTCTATACGCCAACCTTGAATGGAATTAAAATATTTGACTTCTCCCTGTGGATTGGTCCATTCTCTGCCCCTGATATTGATACTGATCTTTACAGGCTGACCCACACTGTAATTGTTCAATAATTCGGTTTTGTCCTGCACAAACTCTACCAAAATATGCTGGGGATATTGTTCTTCTGTGGTAATCACCACCTCTCTTTTCCTGAAACCGTTATTGCCAAAAGTTTTGGTTTCATCAATCATTTTAATTGTTCCCTGTATTTCCATTTTTCTATTAATTAGTGCAAATTATTAATTTAATTCATCAATCGGGCATTCCCGGGACATAAATGCCCCGTTTCCTGTTATTTTCCTTGAGTGAATGATCCATTTTCCATGTGTAATTTTTGGCGTCCAGTCCCCGTAGGAGCTCTTCAATATCATCCGGGCTGTATATCCGCGGCAATGAAGCCTGGCCATCAGGCTTCGCAACCAACCCGGGAACCATCTGAAATCCTCAAATTCAAATAATTGTATACTTTTCACGATCCCGGTCCCCTGCCATTGTAGCTTGCAAGCAACACTTTCCATGCAGAAAGTATATCGTTAATTCCTAAATAATCTTTAGCCTTCCGATGCTTCAGGTCATTATCGTCTGCACTTATTATGGATTTGATTTCAATATTGGCGCTCACAAAATGGTTCACCTCATCCCGGGTTGGCAATTTTTCAATATTCCCGAGCATTCCCAGGTCATTCCCGGATAAAACTTTACTATACCTGATCTCTTCAGGAATATTGTCGACCCCGATACCGAGGGTGGCAAGCGGTTTTGGGATTTCAAAAAGCCCCTTGTTGGCACGGGTATACCAATTTCCTCCCATACGTGCCACCTGATCAATTTTACGCTGATCTATTGTCCCAGTTTCATCGAGGATCGCCTTGTCAATATGCATTTTAAGCACCTCCGCAAAAACCAGGTTCCCGGCCCCCCCTTCCGGGCCTAAAGCTTCCACTTTGGTCACCTTACATTCAAATTGCACGGGGGACTCTCCTACTCGAAAAGGGCGAATCAAATCTGACTTTACCATGGTAAGTCCGGCCTTCTTAAATTCATTCTCACCCTCAGGATATTCCGTGCTGGCCAGAGACATTTGTTGTACCATAGTGTAATTCACAATATTGATCACCACCTCTCTGGTCTTCAGGATATTTTCAAGGGTGTGTTTTGTGGTATTGTCCCGCACGCGCCTGGCCGGTGAAAAAATAAGAACAGCCGGATTGGCACTAAAGGCATTGAAGAAACTAAAGGGCGCCAGGTTGGGCCTCCCCCTTTCATCCACCGTACTTGCAAAGGCTATTGGGCGCGGTCCTACGGAACCTAACAAATAGCTGTGCAATGTTACCGTTGAAACCTCAGACGGGAGGATAGAAATGGTGTTTTCCATAGGGGACAAAGGTACATAAAATACCCCCTATTTAAAACTGCAATCATGCCGGCAAATACAACATTTTAAGGCAAATTGAGTTATCTTTAAGGGCAATTAAACAGCTGGATGAATTTTAATCCAAAAAGAAAAACTTCCAACATTATTTTACTGATAGCATCCTTTGTTATCGTAAGTCTCATCCTTTGGAACACCAATAGTTTTTTTAGGAAATTCAAGGAGGAAGAACGGTATAAAATGGAGATTTGGGCCACTGCCCAGTCCGAGCTGTTGCAATCTTCCGAAGATCGGGATTTAGGTAACCTGCATGTCAAAATTTTCCAGAACAACACTTCCACACCGATGATTTTGGTAAACAAAGACGGTTCTGTAAAGACGAACAATATGCCCGATGAGTTGGCCAGGGATTCCATGTATGTAAAAACAAGGATCCGGCAGTTCGAAAAGGAAAACACCCCCATAGCCATAGATTACAAGGGGGAACACCTGGCCACCCTTTACTATGGCAACTCCGAGGTGTTAAATAAACTAAAATATTATCCCATTGCCCTTTTGCTCATCATTTTTTTATTTGGAACGGTCATTTTCTTTTTCTTTAAAACCAATAAGGCATCTGAGCAAAATAAGCTGTGGGCAGGGATGGCAAAGGAAACCGCGCACCAGATAGGAACACCCCTGACATCACTTTTGGGGTGGAATGAAATTTTAAAGACGGAAAGCATTAACCCCGATATCACCAGGGAGATTGAAAAAGATATTGGCAGGCTACAAACCATCACTGATCGCTTCTCAAAAATTGGCTCTTTGCCCAAACTTCAGGAACATGATATAGTACAGGAAACAAAAAATGCCTACGAATACCTTCGTTTAAGAAGTTCAAAGCTGATCCATTTCTCCTTTGAATCCAGGGTGGTAACGTTGCCCGTGCTCCTCAATAGTTCATTATATAACTGGACCATTGAGAACCTTGTCAAAAACGGCATAGATGCGATGAAAGGAAAAGGAAACATTGCCATCGAGATCGTCCCGGATGGCAGATTCGTACATGTTTTGGTAACGGACACCGGCCATGGGATTGCCAAAAGTGATTTCAATACTATTTTCAATCCAGGTTTCACCTCCAAAAAAAGGGGATGGGGCCTTGGACTATCCCTGGTCAAAAGAATCGTGGAAGAGTATCACAAGGGAAAAATAAAAGTGCTCTCCTCCAGCAAGGAAGGGACCATCATGCAAATTTCATTGCGGGTTCACGTTTAAGGTCCCGGGACCAATGAATTCATATGGATAAGGAGAACAAGGAATTATCAGGAAATTAATACAGCACAATGGCCAAGGAAAAGTTAAACGTAATCAAGGAAGCTGACATCACCAATAACTGCCCTGAATGCTTCAATCAGGATATGAAACTATCCTTTTACCAAAAACACACCTATGGCAGGCTTTTCCATAGGACGACCAACGAAGTGACCCATCAGATTAAATGCAACAAATGCCAATCGTTGATTTATCCTGTAAACTGGACAGAGGATATTGAAAGAAGCTTTGAATACTATCAAAAGATGGTGCACCCTGAACGTTCTTCCATAAGCTTCACCTCCTTATTCTACATTCTTGTCCTGTTGTTGATTGTACTTGTGGGGGCAGCCGTGTATTTAGTCCTGCAGGGAGTTATTCAATTTTAGACCGAATGTTCTCGGCTATGGCCTTAAACTCATCTGCAGTCAGGGAAACCTTGTGTAAAAAAACGGCTTCCTTCATACTATTCAGGGGAATGAGATGGACGTGCACGTGTGGAACTTCCAGGCCGATCACCGTGAGGCCGACCCTTTTGCATGGTACGGCCGTTTCGATTGCTCGGCCAACTTTTCGGGAAAATGCCATAAGACCCATATAGGTTTCCTCATCCAAATCCATGATTTTATCAACTTCTTTCTTCGGAACGCATAGGGTATGACCCCTGGCGTTAGGGTTGATGTCTAAAAAAGCAAGGAAGTTTTCATCCTCGGCGATTTTGTAACAAGGGATTTCACCTTTAATAATTTTAGAAAAAATACTTCCCATTGTAATCAGATTTAGGCACGGGTAATTTCCAGAATATCGAACTTCAGCGTCCCGTTGGGTACGGTTATCTCAGCCATATCGCCCACTTTCTTTCCAAGAAGTCCCTTTCCTATGGGTGATGTAACCGAAATTTTTCCCGATTTCAAGTCTGCTTCACTTTCAGCCACCAGGGTGTACTTCATCTCCTTCCCATTCTGCCTGTTCTTGAGCTTCACAGTTGACAATACCAGAACTTTTGAGGTGTCTAGTTGCGATTCATCGATAAGCCTTGCATTGGCCAAAAGCTCTTCCAGCTTGGCTATTTTTAATTCGAGGAGACCCTGCGCCTCTTTAGCGGCATCATACTCCGCATTTTCAGACAGATCTCCTTTATCCCTGGCATCTGCTATTGCCTGGGAGGCCTTTGGACGCTCCACATCCCTTAAATGGTTGAGTTCTTCCCTAAGGTTTTTTAATCCTTCTGCGGTGTAATAAGATACGTTGCCCATAACTTTATCGTTTAATTAATAACGCGTTCCGGAAACAGTTAATGAGTATCCGGGCGGGGTTTACGTTATAAACAGGAAAATCCTCTACGTCACCCATGCATGCATCGGCTAATTAAAGAGGATTTAACGCAAAGATACAGAATTTTTGTTCAATTTTGTTCAAGTATTCTTAAATAACCCTTGCCAATGCGACGTTTATGGTTCCTTTTCTTAATGGCATCGATGCTTAATTGCAGCAATGACAGGGGTACGCGTAATCCTTTTTTACAGGAGATCGGTTTTCGTTTTGACGTCAACCTAAACCTTCCACTTTACAGCCCGCTTACCAATCCTGGCAACGCTATTTATATAGGGACCCAGGGCGTGGGCACAAGGGGGGTCTTCGTCATGAATACGGGATTTGATATCTTCAGGGCCTTTGAAGCTAATTGCCCCAACCATGCTCCTAATTCCTGTTCTACTATGATCCTCGATGGTCAAAATGCCATCTGTTCCTGTGAGGATTATGAGTATAGCCTATTTACAGGCCAGCAATTGAACAGGCCGGATGATGGGAAGCGGTATTACGATATGCTGGAGTACAGGGCAACACAAAGCGGAAATTCGGTGGTGATCTCCAACTAGTTGAAAGGTAGTGATTTCCGGCCCAATCTAATTTTCGCCTGATCCGGTTATCTAACATCCCGTTGCCAGTGAAATCAGGACAAATAATTCCTTGGCCCGGAGGAGTTGCCGTCCCTACTAAAAATTGATTTTAGCTCCCAGTAAAAAGTTAATTCCCGCCTGAGGGTAATAACCGGCACCCTCTACGGTAGTGATCGTTCCGGGATTCGAAAAATCGTCATCAAATGTATAGAAGTATCCGTTAGAGGCGTAGGTTGCGTCAAAAATATTGTTGACCAACCCGGTAAAGACAATGCTCTTCACCAGACGGTTTGGTCTGATCTCGTATTGGAAGTTGAGATCGGTCTGGGTGTAACTTTCCAAAATCGATCCTTTGGCATCAATATTTCCCATATATTGTTTGCCTACATATTTGGTCAGAAGAGATATTTGAAGGTTGTCTTTAGGGAGGTATGTCAAACCATTCCCAATAATTAAATTGGGGGAATACGCAATGCGGGTGTTACCCAATTCCTGTAAAATACCATCCCGTTGAAAGACGAAGTCAATATTTTTATTGCTGCTGAGCGCGACGTTGGGTTCCCAACGAAAATGGTCCCCTAAGGTGAGGTGGACATCTATTTCCAGCCCCAGTCGAAAACTATCCCCCACATTTGCCCGAAGCGGGGCGCCAACGTCATTGAGTTCGCCGGTAAGAACCAATTGATCCTTGTACTTCATATAGTAAACATTGGTATTGATCTGGAACGAAGGGGTAATATGTCGCCATCCCAGCTCAAAGTCGTTTAGTTTTTCGGGTTTTGGGCTTCCGTTTTCGTAATCATTCCTATTGGGTTCCCTGTTGGCCCTGGCATAGGAGGTATATAAATTATTGTGAGGATCAATGTTAAAGGTAAACCCGGCCTTCGGATTGAAAAATTTGAAGGAATCATCCACCAAACCAGTATCCTCCCCATTGGCAATATAGGCGACAGAGCGGTACTGCAGGTCTCCGAACAATTTCCAACGCCGGTTGATCGTATAATGGATCTTGGAAAATACGTTAAAGTCGGTTTTTCTTGAATCATTGTCGTAATACCGATCCATAATATGATCATCCCCAGGTAATGGGGTCCAGATCACTTCGCCATAATGGCTGCCATTATAGACATTATAGGCACCCCCAAAAATAAATTGTGCATCGTCCCGTGTATGGTGAATTGAATAAATTGCCCCGTAAAAATCATTGTCGAGCCACCTTCTTCTGATCAGATCCGTTATTGTGACTTCTTCTCCATTCACGGTAATCGGATCAAACCCGTAGGTATTAAAATCATCATCTTCTCTGTATTGTTCAAAATACCCGCTGCCTTTGGTATAATGTAACCCCAAATTGGTGCTCCATCCCTGGGAAATATTTTCGTTCCAATGCAATTGCACATGATCCTGTTTGTAATTATCCACTTCATTTTCATAGAATTGTACTTCGCCATTCTCATCGGTATAACGGCCGGCAGGATTATAGGTACGGTCCGTGGCCAGGGTAGCTGCATCTATTCCAAACCAGGACTGATATGTGATCTCATGGCCTCCGAAAACCAGGGCTTTGATCAACCTGTGCTTATTTGCAAAAGATGCCTGCAGAAAATATGATTCCAGTTCCGATGCCGCCCGGTCGACGTAGCCATCGGAAGTAATTTTGGATAGCCTCCCCGCAAATTCCATCCGATCCTTTAAAAGGCCTGAACTGAACTTAATCGTATTGCGCAGCGTATTGAAACTTCCAACGGAAGACGAAATTTGCCCGTAGGGCTCAGCGGATATTCCATCGGTCAGGATATTGAGACTGGCCCCGAAGGCACCGGCACCATTTGTGGATGTGCCAACGCCACGCTGAAGTTGCAGACTCTCTGTGGAGGAGGCAAAGTCGGGCATATTTACCCAAAAGGTTCCGTGTGATTCAGAATCATTGTAAGGGATCCCATTTATGGTAACATTGACACGAGTGGCATCACTGCCCCTCACGCGAATGCCCGTATAACCCACACCCGCTCCGGCATCTGAAGTGGTTACCACGGCCGGTAAAAAATTCATAAGAACGGGAATATCCTGACCAAGGTTCCTGGGAGCGAACTGTTCCTTACTTATATTGGAAAATGTAACCGGGGACGCCGCGCTAACACGGACAGCAGAGACCAGCACTTCATCAAGGATAATTTTTTTCCCTTCCAGAGAATCCACCGTTTGATGCTGAGCCCGGGCACTTGACAAAATTCCCATCAGGGCCAGAGATACTAATATCGTTTTCATTCGAACTATAATTAGTTTCGAATAAAAGGGGTTGTTATTCGGTAATTAACTTAATGAAGCATTGCCGGGAAGTTTATTGACCAGCTATCAGCCGGTCCCTTCGCCAAAATGTCCCTCCCTGGATCTACTCAGGAACCACCTGACATTTTGTAATGCCTGCCTACCTGCCGGCACTATCGGTCCCTTGGCGGCATTACCCGCCCAGGTTCATTGGGTATGATCTCAGCCTTTTTAAAGCTACGGCGTACGTTCCTGAAAAGGCCAATTCCTCTTCACCGGGTACGCCTAACTAATAAAGCACCCCTTTGAGATATGGCAAATATAAGACGAAACCTAAATTTTTCATAGATATTTGTCCAAATAATTCATTGGCTTGTATAACCCAATCCACGGTTAAATACGTATTTATAGTAAACCAAAAACTGAGAACCCTCATGGGGGACGAAACCAAAAATAAATTTACCCTTAAAATTGTCCTGAGCTATCTGGTATTGGCGACATTGGCCCTGGTCGTGGGGTTTTTTATTTTTTCTGAAATAAAAGTATATCTCTCCAATGAAGCATCGGATCAAAATGATGCCAAATTACTCAAAACCAGTTCCTTATTAACCCAATTGTACGAAGCGGAAAGTCTTTCCAAATCTGCTCTTAAAACCAAAAGCAATTTCAACGCCTACGCCCAGAAAATAGATACGATCTCCATTGAAATTGATTCGTTAAAGCTTTTGACGGCAAGTGCTTATCAGCAAAGCCTTTTGGATAGTGTAAATTTATTACTACGCCAGAAAGTCGCGAACAGCAATGAATTGCGAAAGCTAAAGGTGCGGACTGAAGCCAATAATTCATTGGATAAAGCCCTCGAAGAATTTAAGAAAATGGAAGTCTCACTGGGCAAAATAACGCCGGAAGCACTGGCCCCGAATATCAATGAGCTGTCACCAAAAGCACAAAGTGTAATCAGGGATATAGCAGCCTATCTCAATAAGAATGTTCCCAAAGATGCCAATAACATCCCTGATGCCGGACAGATAGATTCCATCATTAATGTTTCCAAAGCCTTAATCAGCGAGGCCAAGCAAAAAGATTCACGGACACAACGTTTTCTGGCGAGAAAGGAACTTGAGATGACC
Organism: Eudoraea sp.; assembly: GCA_035312365.1. Lineage (GTDB taxonomy): Bacteria > Bacteroidota > Bacteroidia > Flavobacteriales > Flavobacteriaceae > JAFMPW01. The sequence continues at coordinate 16,566 of DATGCB010000555.1, forward strand.
CATAACGACCTGGAACTTTCCCAGCAACTCAGAAGGATTATTTCTGCCTTTGAACAGGAAGTCATCGTCAATACCTATAATGATAACCTGAAAAAACAGGCCGCTGTCAGGAGGAGCATACGTTTAGCAGGTTTTGCCGCACTCCTGGGCTTTATCATCGTCGGGATTTTTACTTTTTTAATCAACCGTGATTTTTGGAAAGTGCAGACCTACCGGCAAAAACTGGAGAAGGAGAAAAAATTCTCAGAGTCCCTGCTTAAAAGCCGGGAACAACTCATCTCTACCGTGAGTCATGACCTCAGGACACCTCTGAATACGATAACGGGCTATTCCGAACTCATAGAAAACACCCCCCTAACCGACAAGCAGCGTACATATCTGAAAAATATAACGTCGGCATCCCAATATGTGGATAGCCTGGTCAATGACCTGCTGGATTTTTCAAAGCTGGAAGCAGGGAAAATAAAGATTGAAAAGATCCCTTTTATACTTTCCGACCTCATTGGGGAAACCTCTGAAAATCTCCGGGAGATCCATAAAAAGAAGGCCATTGACCTTAAATTGGAAATTGATGAAAAACTTGATGAGGCCGTGGTGGGGGATCCCTTTCGGATCCGTCAGATTATCACAAACCTCATCAGCAATGCCTATAAATTTACGCAGGAGGGTTTTATTAAAGTGACAGCTACAATTACCAAAGAATCCGCTACCAATTACATCGCCCGTATTCAGGTGGAAGACAGCGGAATTGGCATAAAAAAGGAAAAGCAACGCCTCATATTCCGCGAATTTACCCAAGCCGATGATTTTACAGAGAAAAAATATGGGGGTTACGGACTGGGACTCACCATATCAAAAAAGCTTGCGGAACTCCTCGGAGGAGGGATAGAACTGAAAAGTGAAGAAGGGACAGGAAGTGTTTTTATGCTGACCATTCCATTGGAAAAATCCAAAAGCCCGGTGACGTCCCCCTCCAGAAATCCCATCCGGAAAAATGAGAAGCACTTATCGCTGCTGATCATAGATGACGATACATCCATGCTGCAGTTGCTGAAGGAAGTGTGTACCTCACTCGGTATTGAAACGCATACCTATCCTAATTTTAAGAATATAGGTAAAGAAGAAAAAATAAAGTACGATGCGGTCCTGACCGACATACAAATGCCAAATATAGATGGATTTGAAGTGTTGCGAAATTTAATGTCGGCAACCTACGAACACTACAGGGAGCAGCCTGTCATTGCCATGACCGGAAGAAGGGATCTGGACCTCCAGGTATATTTAGATGCCGGATTTTCAGAAATTATTCAAAAACCATTTACGAAAGCACAATTACTGACCAAATTAAGTCAATTATTTCCAAATCGATTTTATGCAAAACAGGAGGAAAATGCGCCAAAATCGATCAAAAAAGAATCAAAATTGTATGATTTGGCGATTATTTCGTCATTTTTGGGCAAAAACCAGGAAGCTATAAATGAAGTCTTACTGACGTTTGTTTCAGACACCGAAACTAATACAGCCCGACTCGGAAGCGCCATTCAGGACTCAAATATTAAGGAAATAAACGATGTAAGTCACAAAATGTTACCCATGTTCCGGCAATTAGCGGTAGCCACAACGTTGGGCGATTTGGAATTCCTGGAAACAGTTGCCCCGGGCGATGCAACCTCCGGGGAATTAAAAAAGCGATTTAACAATTTGCAAACCCATATTTCGCATCTGGTGAAAGCCCTTAAAACCTACCTTGTTAAAAGTCCAAGTTATATTGATTGATCTTGTTATAAAGGGTCTTGCGGGTGACCTGAAGCAATTTAGCCGCCTTTGATTTGTTGAAATTTGTTTTTTTAAGTGCCTTTATGATCTGTTCTTTTTCATAGTCGGCTTTCGAAAAATTAGAGGAAGCTGCGGCTCCGCCTCTGGATTGAAGCACTTCACCGGGCAGTGTTTCGAGTCCTATTACATCCCCAACGGTTAATAATACAGCCCTTTTAATAACATTTTGGAGTTCTCTTATATTGCCCGGCCAGCGATAACGCTGAAAGGCTTCCAACACTTCATCGGAAAAACCCTGAACATTTTTATCCAGACTTTCATTGGCATTTGACAAAAAATAACTTGCAAACAGCGGTAAATCCTCAAATCGTTCCTCCAGGGAAGGTATTGAGATTGAAAACTCATTTAATCTATGGTAAAGATCTTCCCTGAAAGTTCCTTTTTCAACTGCTCCCATGAGATCCTCGTTGGTTGCCGTAATAATGCGCACATCAACTACAATTTCCCTGGTACTTCCAACTCTTTTTATTTTTCGCTCCTGGAGTGCCCTTAATAATTGCATCTGATTTTCATAAGATAGGTTACCTACTTCATCAAGGAATAAAGTTCCCTTATTGGCTGCCTCAAATTGCCCCATTTTGTCCTCCACTGCTCCCGTAAAACTACCTTTGATATGCCCAAAAAATTCGCTTGTTGCCAATTCTTTCGGAATGGTTCCGCAATCAACGGCGATAAAATCGAAGTCCTTCCTTGAGCTGTTGTTATGAATTGCCCTGGCTGTAACTTCCTTGCCCGTACCACTTTCTCCGGTAATCAATACCGACATGTTTGTCGGGGCGACCAATTTGATATATTCGTTCAGTTTTTTTGACGCATCACTAATCCCGTTTATTGACTGCTGTTCCAATTGGTATTTTGCGGAAGTTCCACCGGAAGCATTCTTTGTTGCACTGCCAGCTGGCGCTTGTTGTTCAGCATCCACAGTTCTTAAGGCATTGGCGATCACCTTTAACATCTCATCTGGGGTAAAGGGTTTGGAAATATAGTCGAAGGCGCCTTTTTTCATTGCATCTACTGCAGTACCCACTTCCGCATAACCTGTCATGACAATAACCACGGTGTCCGGGGTTGACTTTTTAATATCAGATAACAGCTGAATCCCGTCATAGTCGGGCAAACGCAAGTCTGTAAGCACCAGGTCAAAGTGTGTATTCCGGTACTTGTTTTTGGCATCAGGGGCGGTGTAACTGCTTTGTACCTCGAACCCCTGTTTGGTCAAAAATTTTTGGAGCATTTGGCAAAAAGCAGCATCGTCTTCAATTATCAAGATGTTTGGCATATAACTTTCTTGTTGTATATGTACGTAAAAACATCGTAAGAAGGTCTTTCTCTTTAAAAAAATATCAAAAGAAATGCGGAAAATCAATTCCCTGCGGGTTATAGCAATTTATTAATACCTTGGCCGACCCTGAATTCTCCGGATTGCCATAGGCAGGAGAGTGCCTGCAGGTCCACCCATACTTTGGCGTATCGGTAATTGTAAATACGGCATAGGGGGAAGGAAACAAAAGATCCCGCAGCTGTGCGGGATTCGTCCGGCCATCACTTTTGATAAAATCAAAAGGGGGCCTCACTAAAAAGAACGGAGTCCTTTAAAGGACTCCGTT
>DATGCB010000556.1:0-4544 GCA_035312365.1 Eudoraea sp.
GAGGAAGTGATTCAGACCATGGAGGATCTCAGAAATGCCGGCGTGGACGTGGTTACGCTCGGACAGTACCTGCAACCCTCCAAAAAACACCTTCCCGTGAAGGAGTTCATAGTCCCCGGACAATTTGAAAAATACGAACAGGCAGGTCTTAAAATGGGTTTCAGGCATGTTGAAAGCGGTGCCCTCGTAAGGTCCTCCTACAAGGCGCATAAACATATCCATTAGATAAATAAAACGCAATACATGATCCCGCTGCAGCGGGATTTTTTATCTGGATGAAAAAGGTAAACATCGGTATCAATGGTTTCGGAAGAATAGGACGCACCTTTTTTCGCCTCCTGGACAGGCATCCGCATATCCGCGTAACCGCCATCAACGATCTGTCGGATGGCACAACCCTGGCGCACCTGCTAAAGTACGACAGTATTCACGGGGTATTGGGAAAAGAGATATCCGGGGGTGATCATTCTATTTTTGTCGACGGTATTGAGGTGACACTTCTCAATGCTGAACACCCCAGGCATATCGACTGGGCATCCCACGGGGTTGAAATTGTCGTCGAGGCCAGCGGGAAATTCAGGACCATGGAAGACCTGGAACATCACATCACCAACGGCGCCAAAAAAGTCATCCTGACGGTACCCCCTGCGGATGATTACATAAAAATGATCGTCTGCGGCGTAAACGAGGGGATACTGGAAAGTGGTGACCACATTATTTCCAATGCTTCCTGCACCACCAACAATGCAGCTCCGATGCTGAAGGTTATGGATGATCATTTTGAGGTGGAGCAGGCCTATATAACCACAGTACATTCCTACACTTCCGACCAAAGTCTTCATGACAGGCCTCATCGCGACCTCAGAAGGGCCCGGGCTGCAGCTCAATCCATCGTTCCTACAACGACCGGTGCCGCCAAGGCACTTACCAGAATATTTCCACATTTGTCCTCGGTGATTGGCGGATGTGGCATTCGGGTACCCGTACCTAACGGCTCCCTAACCGATATCACCCTGAACATTAAAAAAGAAACCTCAATTCAGGAAATAAATGATACTTTTAACAGAATTTCTGAAAATGAACTAAAAAACATACTTTTTTATACGAAAGACCCTATAGTTTCCATTGATATAAACAATAGTTGCTACTCCTGTACGTTTGATTCTCAGATGACTTCGGTAATCGGGAAAATGGTGAAAATTATCGGATGGTACGATAATGAAACAGGGTATAGCAGCCGCATTATTGATGTAATTAATATAATGATCAACAACAAATTCGTTTGAGATCCTCCAACAGACATATCAGAACAATTGCCGCGTTCCTGTTAGTGCTCCAGTTCACTGTGTCTAAAACAGTATTGGGACAGGACAGCATACTTCCGCAGCAAGGGATAGAATACTATTTTAATGAGACAAGGGCGTTTAAAAATGAAAACAAAATAGATCTTGCACTGGAGGCCCTTGATAAGGCTGCCGTGCTGGCCGAGGAACAAGAAAACGAAAAGGCACTCGTAGATTGTTACCACAAGTTTGCACTCTTGTATTACGAACTGGATAAAAGGGAAAATACCATCTTCTACTGGGACAGGGCGGCCGTCCTTTTAAGCGAACTGGAATACCCGTACGGTCATGCCATCCATAAATATATTGAGGCAATTCTGCTCTATGAGGACGGTAATAATTTCCAGGCTATCTTTATGCTGAATGAAGCAAAACAACTGAGTAACGACAGAAATCTGCTGAATCATATCCTGTTGCTTGAAGGTAGAATATATTCGAGCATTGAAAAATACGAAAGTGCCACTACAAACTTTAATTCCCTGGTGGTAAACTCAGATATATACGAAGGGGAATACTTAAAGACAAAGGCTCATTTGGGCCTTGCCCGGCTGTATCTTACTTTGGAAAATATTGACCAAAGCCTGGATAACGGCAAAAGTGCACTGGCCATTGCACAAAATAACAATTTCTCCAAGGAGGTCTTTGAAGCCAACGAACTACTGGGGCAGATTTACGAAAAGGCAAAAAAATATGATCTTTCGCTGCTTCATAACCGAAACTTACTGCAATTAAAAGACTCTATTTTCACCATTGAAAAAGTAAAGACCGAAGCAAAAACCGCTGACAGGATCCAATTCGACATGATGAAGGAGGTCATTGACGACCAGGACAAAAAAATTGAAGAGTTGAATGAAAATGTCAACCGATCTGAAATTACGGCCATTCTAACTTCGGCTTTTTTAACCATTATCTCCTTACTTGCGGTATCCCTCTACCGCAACAACCAGATTAAACTAAAGACCAACGATCTGCTACAGACCAAGAACAGGGAACTTCAGGCTGCCCGGGATGCGGCTGTACAGGCTATGGAGGCAAAAACCAATTTTCTTTCTACGGTTAGCCATGAATTGCGGACACCGCTTTACGCCGTAACCGGCCTCACACATCTGCTGCTTGAAGAAAACCCGAGTGAAAATCAAAAAGAGCATTTAAAATCCCTGAAATTTTCCGGGGATTACCTCTTGAATTTTATCAATGACATTCTTCAGATCAACAAAATTGATGCGGACAAGCTGGAGCCCCTTGCCATTGAATTCAACCTGAAAAAAGTAATCACCGATGTGATCAATTCCCTGCAGCAAAGTGCCAAGGAGAACAAGACCAGGATCATACTGGACTATGACGAGAATATCCCGGGTCATTTAATGAGTGATCCGCTGAAATTATCCCAGGTCTTTATGAATTTGGTGGGGAATTCACTGAAATTTACAAAGGAGGGAGAGGTAACCGTCATCGCCAAACTCATGAAAAAAGAGGAGGAGGATATCACCCTTTATTGTGAGGTTAGAGACAATGGAATTGGGATATCCAAGGAACAACAAGAGCACATATTTGAAAGCTTTGAACAGGGGTCTATTCAGATCAACCGGGAATATGGAGGTACAGGCCTGGGACTTACCATCGTTAAAAGCCTGTTGGGCCTCTTTGACAGTAACATACAGCTGGAGAGTGAAATCGGCAAGGGAAGCTCCTTCTATTTTGAGCTTAGGTTAAAGAGCAAAGACAGTGTGGTTGATGATATACCTTTTGAGATCACTCAGAAAGACTACGACCTGGCAGGACTATTTCTGCTCGTCGTAGAGGATAACAAGATCAACCAGGTCATCACCAAAAAAATGCTGAATAAGAAAGGGATCAGCTGTGACATTGCAAGTGACGGGACCGATGCCGTGGCAATGGCCAAAAAGAATGGTTACGATGGGGTCCTTATGGATATCCATATGCCCGGTATCAGCGGTGTGGAGGCGACGATCCGCATTAGAAAATTCGACAAGGAAATACCGATCATCGCACTTACGGCCATTTCACTCGATGACAGCCTGGAAAATTTCTACGCAGCGGGGTGCAATGATGTGGTCACCAAACCTTTTAAACCTGAAGTCTTCTATCAAAAAATCGGTGAAAACATCCTGGAACACAAAATCAATAAATCAGCTTCATAACTCAGCCAGCCAATTGACCAAAATTTCATGCCCATTGCCAAGGAATTCATGCCGGACGGAAATATAGTACAGTTTGTTTACCCGGCCTTTGGAACGCATATAATCCTTCTCCGTAGTCAGGACATAACGCCTGGAGTTAAAAAGATCCAATTCCCTGTCCGTAAAATAGTGATGGTCCCTGAAAAGTAAATGTTCAAAGGTAAGCCCCCTTTCATTTAAAAATGCAACCAGGGGTTCAGGGTTGGCTACTCCCGTGACCAGTGTAAATTTTTTATCGCTCAACTGTTGGAGGGTCATCCCTTTTTCAGGCCCGTTAAGTTGCTCCTCATAAGTAAAACAGCAGAACAATACCTTTTGGTCCCCTGCAGGTTTCAATTGCTCAATAATCCGGGCCTGGGCCGTTTCACTGAGATCAGGAGGGCATTTGGTCACTATAAGCAGGTCTGCCCGGGCCGCCTGATTTTTGCTGTCCCTGAGATTGCCGGTCGGCAGATACCAGTCATCAGTATATAAATTGTCATAGGCCGTTAGCAGTATTGAAAAGCGGGAGACCACCTTCCTGTGCTGAAAGGCATCATCGAGAAGAATAAGATCCGGTTGAACGGTTTGCACAAGGATGGAAATGCCGCGCTGTCTGTCTTCGTCCACCGCTACCGTAGTCTCGGGGAAATTGGAGTATATCTGTAAGGGCTCATCCCCTACTTCGCTGGCCGTACTTTCCTCAGAAACTATCATAAATCCTTTTGTTTTCCGTCTATAGCCCCTGCTCAGCACCGCTATTTTGTGCGTATGCTGCAGATGTGATATCAACAACTCTATCATTGGGGTCTTGCCCGTGCCACCAACACTCAGATTACCGACACAGATGGTAGGAGTACCATAGGATTTGGCGGCCAAAAAGCCCCTGTCATATAAAAAATTCCTGATGTGGATGACCAGGGCATAAATCAATGAAAATGGAAATACGATTTTTCGAAGCAGTTGCATCATGAATTGGGCGTGCATTTTTTATTTCCGGCGAATGTAACATTTTGCCTGC
>DATGCB010000557.1:0-2413 GCA_035312365.1 Eudoraea sp.
CGCCTGAGGCTGGCTTCCACTTCGCGTCGTATGCTTTCTGCCCGGAGGGATTTACCGATCTCGCGGCTGTCCCCTTCCCAAACCCGTCCGCATTTTGTAGCGATGACAACAGAATCCCTGATCCCTTTAACAGCCTTCCCCACAACTTCTTCTGCCCTGCCATGACCGTAAATAGCTGCCGTATCTATCCAGTTGATCCCCTGATCCAGGCCCGTATGGATGGCTGCTATGGATGCCTTGTCATCCTGGGGGCCCCAACCAAATTTCCAGTCACCCCCGCCCATCGCCCAGGTACCAATCCCAATAGTGGTTAGATGGAGGTTGCTATTTCCTAAGGTACGGGTTTGCAAAGGACTGATTTATTTTATGATAAAGGTAAGTAACCCTTCTCAAAAAACGTTAAGCGGGAAAGTTTTTGGCAGGATGGCTGCAATGATCCCTGCAAAACAAAATGTCGTGCAATTCTTTATACGTCGGGCCATCCTTGCAACATCCACTTCTATCTCCATAATGGTGCTGGGATTAATAATTATATCGTACCTTATAGTTGCGTAAAAGATCATGCTACCTAAAAGAAAAATCAGGTTTACCGGTATCTTTGCCGGGATGATTTCGCTGGCATTTACCTGTGCTGAGCGACATCGGCAACCCATTGAGGAAGGAGCGAATGTACCGGTTGCCCAGGAAACCACGGAAGTTGTACCATCCGTTTCGGAATTTTCGGAAGCTTCTGCGACCACCCGCATCGCCCTGATAAGGGCTTGCGGCCGCTGCCATCAGAGCACGCTGCCAACACATAAGGAAAGGGCCATCGCGATTTATGACCTGGACCAGGGAGCTAACTGGCATGGGACACTCAAAGAAGAAAATCTCAGTGGTATTTTGCGAAGGGCAGAAAAAAATAGTGCCATTACCAAAAATGAAATTGAGGTCATAAAAACGTTTCTCGACCTAAAACGGGTGGAATTGCAGGAATAAGAACATACTATAAACGATCATCCCACATAGTGCTGTACATATTTGGAGGGCAGTATCCCGAATTTTTTTACAAAACACTTTGTAAAATACCCCGGGCTCTTAAACCCTGAGGCCCTGGCAATTTCACCGATACTGCCAAATTGGGCGTGCAGGAGGTTCAGTGCCTTATGCAATCTGAATTCGCGGATAAACCGACCCGGAGATTTCCCTGTAAGTTTCATCAATTGCCGGTACAGCCTGGATCTGCTGTACCCAAAAACCGCGCTAAAGCTCGATATATTAAAAGCAGTACTGTTCCACGATTGCTCACTGTAATCTATCAAACGGGCCAGGAATCGTTCCTCTTTTGGTCTTAAAATACGAATCAGTTCCCTGTCTATTCTGGCATTCCTGTTCTCCTGTTCATACAAGGCGTTAATTTCAGATGAAATTACCAGAGGATCGGTAACCAACTCACACATACCTGCTACTACAGGAATTGCTTCCTCCCGGGTGGCCATATTCACATCAGAGGGTCCAAATGCGCATATACCCATATTTAACTTACGAAGGTCCTTGTCAAACTTTGGGGTGATGTATTTAAAATCTGCCTGAATTTTCAGCGCACATAAAACGGCATTGGTCACCGATGTAAAGGTCGCCAGATATGTGTGATTGTCTTTTTTGATAATATGCCCTTCAAAATGGTCGATGGTCTTGGACACACTGTTGTGAAACTTTTGGGTAAAAATGCTAAACTGGTTCGACTCCAGCCTTTTCAGATAATTACTGGTCTCCAGCATCATAATAACCTCATAGGGATTATGACGGTTCTCTTTTGATATGTTGCTCTCCAAATGTACCGGTGTCACATATTTAGGAATTACTTCAATTGCAATGGAGAATGACCCATGGGTGCCCTCAGGATGGCACGAATACAAGATAGTAAATTAAGTTGATTTTTAACAGCACGGGATAGACAACTTCAACACGGATTGCCAAACGCCACAAACATCGACCGATATTCCCGGAGCAAGGGCATATCACCCGGCCAAAGGCAATAATGGTATTGCTTCCCAGGGTAAATTTGAGTGAAGTATTAATTCGGGATAAGGGTGCCGAATTTTATGTACCCTGCTTAAAGTACAATTCTAGTACTCAAGCGTGTGTTTCCTGTCAGTAATGGCCCGGAGATCCTGGATTCGTATGGGTTTGGTAAGTATATCGCACACATATTGCTGGTATTGCCCTGCCAATACCCGATACTCTTCAGAAACTGATGAAGTGACGATGACAACATCGATATTCAGTGGTAAGGATTCCAGGGTCATGAATTCCAGAAATTCAAACCCCGTCATTTCGGGCATACAAACGTCCAGCAACACCAATATGGGGCCTTGGGTGTCCGAGTTGAACCTAAGATCATCCAGGGCCTCCTCCGGATTCGTAAACGATT
>DATGCB010000558.1:0-3314 GCA_035312365.1 Eudoraea sp.
CATTTTCCTTGCAGACGTGGCTTCCGAGGTTTCACTGGTCCACCGGAGAAATGAATTCAGGGGAGCGCTTGACTCCGTTGAAAAAGCGGCAGCCCTTGCAAAAACCGGAAAAATTAAATTGTACACCGAAGCAGAAGTGAAGGCCCTCTATGGGGATGAGCACCTCGAAGCTGTTGTGATCAGGCATAACGACCCCAAAAAAGGAGAAACTTATGTGGCGACAAACCACTTTATTCCCTTATTTGGCTTGTCCCCGAAATTGGGACCTATCGGCGATTGGGGTTTTGAGATAGAGAAAAATGCGATCAAAGTAAACAATGCATATGACTATCAAACGAACATCCCGGGGATTTATGCCGTCGGGGATGTGAATATCTATCCCGGTAAATTAAAATTGATCCTTTCCGGTTTCCACGAGGCGGCTGTAATGTGCCAGAGTGCTTTTCAGCACATCCACCCGGGAAAACGATATATTATGAAATATACCACCGTTGGCGGTGTCGAGGGATTTGACGGCACAAAGAAAGAAGCTAAAAAAGAGGTGGTACAGAGCATATTGAATTAGTGTTGAGCATAATTATTTTGGCAGAAAACCTTTTAATTCCCGTGAATTAAAAGGTTTTTTTTCAAAAGGACGGACCATTAAAAAAAACCAAATTTCCTTGGTTTTAAGGATGTTGTGATGTTACTTTGTAGTTGTTCTTTACAAGACTGAAATCGTTATCAAGAAAGGTGGAGGGAATAGACCCGATGAAACCTTAGCAACCCTTTACTCCTAAAGAAGGTGCTACATTCTATCCGTCTGCGGGCGGACAGATAACAAAAAAGTTTGGATGCTCCGTCCTGACCTCTAAATTTCTTGATGCTTTTAAAATTATACCTCATCCGGTAACCCTTGCCGTATTAGGGTACAGAGGAGTGGTCTTGATGTTTTTGCCGCAATGTAGAGTTGGTGCAACCATACCAGGTGGCACATTGTGGAAACTTTTAGGATTACCGCCTGAACGGTCCGTTAGGAATCGAAGGGCATAACGTATTTTTATTATGGAACATTTATACGACCTGTTGAATGAGCGAATTTTGATCCTTGACGGCGCTATGGGCACCATGCTCCAGCGCTATAAATTTACCGAAGAAGATTTTCGCGGAGCGCGATTCAGGGACTGGGAGTACCCTTTGCAGGGGAACAATGACCTGTTGTCCCTGACCCAGCCGGAAGCCATTGAGGAAGTCCATAGAAAATACTTTGAGGCAGGGGCGGATATCGTGGAAACCAATACTTTTTCCGGCACATCGGTAGCTATGGCCGATTATCACCTGGAAGACTTTGTATATGAACTCAATGTTGCATCTGCAAAAATTGCCAAAAAAGTTGCAGATGAATTTACGGCCAGGGAACCTCATAAACCGCGGTTTGTGGCAGGGAGTATGGGCCCTACCAATAAAACGGCGAGTATGTCGCCCGATGTAAATGATCCGGGGTTCCGGGCCATTTCATTTGATGAATTGCGATTGTCCTACAGAGAGCAGGCAGAAGGACTCATTGATGGCGGAGTGGATATCTTACTGGTTGAAACGATCTTTGATACCCTGAATGCCAAGGCCGCTTTATTTGCCATTGAAGAGGTTAAGGATGAACGCAACTTAAACATACCGGTCATGGTTAGCGGAACAATTACAGATGCCTCGGGCCGTACCTTGTCCGGACAGACTGCAGAAGCGTTTTTGATTTCCATTTCGCATATTCCCATTCTTTCGGTAGGATTTAATTGTGCCCTGGGAGCCAATCAGTTGGTACCACACCTGCAGGTCCTCTCGCTAAAGACAGATCATCCGGTTTCAGCACATCCGAACGCCGGCCTGCCCAATGCATTTGGCGAGTATGATGAGACTCCCCGGCAAATGGCCGATCAGATCAGGGAATATATGGAAAAGGGGTTGGTCAATATTGTCGGAGGTTGTTGCGGGACCACCCCGGAACATATCAGGGCAATAGCTGAACTGGCAGGTAAATACGATCCCAGGCCTTTCACGCATTACAGCTTACAAGATAGCGTATAGGGAATGAGTGAACTCAATTCAGACATAGCATCAGGAGGGGACCGTAAACCATTGCCCAGGCATATGAAGCTTTCCGGGCTGGAACCCCTTGTGATAACCCCGGAAAGCAATTTCGTCAATATAGGAGAGCGAACCAATGTCGCCGGGTCGAAGAAATTTCTGAGGCTTGTCAAGGAGGAAAAGTTTGACGAGGCCCTGGAAATTGCGAGACATCAGGTAGAAGGGGGTGCCCAGATCATAGATGTCAACATGGATGACGGCCTTATTGATGGAAAAAAGGCTATGGTAACCTTCCTGAATCTCCTGGTTGCCGAACCAGATATTGCCCGTGTTCCCATCATGATAGATAGTTCCAAATGGGAAATCATTGAGGCCGGATTACAGGTGGTTCAGGGGAAATGTGTTGTGAATTCCATTAGTTTAAAGGAAGGAGAAGAAGAATTCCTGCGTCAGGCCGGATTAATAAGGCGGTATGGAGCTGCAGTCATTGTGATGGCTTTCGATGAGATCGGTCAGGCGGATAACTATCAACGCCGGCTTGAGATCTCCAATCGGTCCTATGACCTCCTGGTAAACAAGGTGGGGTTTCCTCCGGAGGATATCATTTTTGACCTGAACATTTTTCCTGTAGCTACAGGAATGGAGGAGCACAAACGCAATGCGGTCGATTTTATCGAGGCCACAAAATGGGTCAGGGAAAATTTACCCCATGCCAGCGTTAGCGGGGGAGTTAGCAATGTATCTTTCAGTTTCAGGGGCAATAATCCCGTTCGGGAGGCCATGCACTCGGTTTTTCTTTATCACGCTATTCAGGCTGGCATGAACATGGGGATCGTAAATCCGGCGATGCTGGAGGTCTATGATGACATCCCAGCGGACTTGCTGGAACACGTGGAGGATGTGATCCTGAACCGGAGGGATGACGCGACCGAGCGTTTATTGGATTTTGCCGAGAGCGTAGTTGGCGGTGAAAAGCAAAACAAGGTCGATTTGTCCTGGAGGGAAGAACCATTGCAGGATAGAATAACCCGTGCGTTGGTCAAGGGGATAGACCAGTACATTGTGGACGATGTGGAAGAAGCCCGGGTGAGCGTAAACAAACCGATAGAAGTCATTGAAGGTCATTTAATGACAGGAATGAATGTGGTGGGGGATCTTTTTGGCAGCGGTAAAATGTTTTTACCGCAGGTCGTAAAATCGGCCCGTGTCATGAAAAGAGCGGTGGCCCATTTACTCCCTTATATTGAGGAAGA
>DATGCB010000559.1:0-7393 GCA_035312365.1 Eudoraea sp.
TCCCCATTGTTTATGTACAAATAGTCTCTTTCGTAAAAATCGTTGGAAACGTATATATCCGGGTACAGGTCTTTGTTGATGTCGGTAACCATTACCCCCAGGCCAAAACCGATAAGGCTGCCATAAATACCTGCATCATCACTTACGTCTACAAACTTGCCATTGTCATTCCTTAAGAGCATATCGCCAACACCTTTGAAAATATCGGGGACTCCTTCCCAATCCTGGGCCCTGACCTCTCGCTGCTCCGCATAACCCAGACTGCTGACAGGGATGTTGCTATTATTGAGAATATAAGCGTCCAGATCGCCATCCTTGTCATAGTCAAAGAAGGAGGCATGGGTTGAAAAGCCTGTTTTAGCGAGATTGTATTCAGCGGCGCGCTCCGTGAACGTTAAATCACCGTTATTGATGTACAGGTCATTATCATGATTATCCCCCTCCATATTACCTGCATTACTCACATATATATCCAGAAAACCATCGTCGTTTACATCTACCATATTAATTCCGGTAGACCAGGGTTTATTGCCTTCGACGCCTGCAGAAGCGGAAATATCCTCAAATTTAAAACCTCCTTTGTTGAGGTAAAGTTTGTTAGCTTCCATATTTCCTGTGAGGTAGATATCGGCGAGGCCGTCATTATTGATATCCCCGATAGCCACACCTCCACCGTTATAGAAGTTCCGGTACTTGAAAATATTAAAGTCCTTCTGGTTGACGACTTTATTGACAAAATCAATACCCGTCTCTTCGGAAGGAAGTAGCGCAAACCTCAGGCTTTTTCCATGGTCGCCCTGTTGCTCTTTTTCGTTTGTTTCTGAGGTACAGCAGATGAGTAGTAGCAGTAATAAAAGGCTCATCGTCCCTTTCATTCTAAATAGCATCATATTGCTTAATTGTTCTTTTTCATCAAAAAAACGGGGGCATCGTTATTTACCGAAATAACGTAATATTCTATGCCTTTACGTTTTATTTTTTGGATGTTTCTGGCAGGCCCTGAAACATCAAATTGTTGGTGTTGCGCCCAATAAAACCCACCATTTCCATCGTTTGGCAAAATTAAGCCATGCAGTGCATCCATCCTACCCAATTGGGTGCTAATTTCGTAATTGTTGCCTACAATTAACAAATCTTTAAAGCCATCACCATTAAAATCATCCGTAAAGATGTCCTGGATGGTGGATGCCTGTGCAATGGGTGCTAAAGGGACGGCCCTAAAATTACCCTGCCCATCGTTTTCATAATAGGTGCTTCTCAACTCAAACACCTTTTTTTGGGAGGCCCTTTTTAAATTATCCCTGCCGAAAAGGTCTTCTACAGAGGCATTTGCAAAGTCCTTATAGGACAGGAATTTTTTATTTAGAAAGGGCATTTGTTTCACCAGTTCATCCTTGGAGGCGAACGGGGTTTCTGTTTGGTTATGAAAATACGTGACCAATGATTCAACGGATGAATTGGCATCAAAATCATGACTATATAGGGTAATGGGCTTGTCTTTTGAGGCATTCAGTTTACTGTTTGTTCCCCAGTTTCCTGAAACCAGATCAATATCGCCGTCCCGGTCAAAATCTTCAGCCACCACGGTATTCCACCAGCCATTTGATCCTGTTAATCCATTGTTTTCCTGGAGTTGTAAGCGCTGTCCGTCATTCAGAAAGACGGTTATGGGGATCCAGTGACCAACCGCAATAAGATCTTTAAAGCCATTGCCATCAATATCTTTCCAAATAATATCTGTAACCTCACCCATATTCTTAAATGCAGCGGACCAATGGGAGGTTACATCCCTAAAATTGCCCCTGCCATCATTTTGAAACAGGTATTGCTCAGGAGCATTGCCAAATCTGTGAGGGACCTGATCAGAACATATGGTAAGATCCAGATCCCCGTCATTGTCAAAATCCACTGCGGCTACCCTGGATCCATTTACTGCTACGTCTGTAAACTGTGTGGTATCTGCCGCGAACGTTCCGTTAAAATTCAAATATAACCTCGGCCTCAGCGGAGGTCCTGAGGTAAATTCGTTGCCTCCACTAACCACCAGCAAATCCTGAGAATGATCGCCGTTGGCATCAAAGAAAGTATGGGAGACATCCTCACTCATAGCTGAGGCAGCAAAGAGGTCTTCCTGTATTTTGGCAAAAGTCCCCGAAGTGTCCTGTATAAAGAGCGCCCCGGCCTGTCCTTTTGCCCCGCCGATAAACAGGTCGTCAAGGCCATCCTGATTCACATCGGCGATGCTGATATCCGGGCCTTCGTTGGTGTTGGCAAAAGGGATTAAGGGATCGCGATTGAATTCGATACTGCTGGCGTCTTTGTGTATGTAATCGATCGGCGGATCTACTTTAACCAGATAGGAGGTTGTTATGGGATTTGATGGATAATACCTATCCAGGGCATTTTCTTCCTGTACTCTTAGATGCTGATTTGCCCTGACACCCCTTAAAGTTTCATAGTTGCCATTTGGCCAGACAATATGCATTGAATCCAGCACGGAGACCTTCCCCAAACCAAGGTGTACCTCATTTGGCACCGCTGAAATGTATCCCCGGGAAACAAAATTCTCCTGCTTGATCACTGCGGTTGGGGTATAGGCAATTACACGGGCTCCAATACCAAAGGTGTTGGGTGATTTCCCGGAAAAGCCTATTTTAAGATAGTTGTTCGCCAGTAATTTGTCGGATTTATTTTCCAGGATATGGGCTACTTCATCTACGTTATTTACAATGATATCCAGGTCCCCGTCATTATCGAGATCTGCATAGACGCAGCCGTTGCTAAAGGTTTCTTCCTTTTGGTACCACTTTTCCGTCACATCGGTAAAAGACAAATCGCCATTGTTCCTAAAGAAGTAATTGGGCACTTTTTTTTGCGGCATTTCATCGATAAACGCCATCTCTTCCCCCGTCATACCCTGATCAATCCTTTTTTGAATATGCTCGTTGGCAATAAAATTGATAAAGTCCATATCATTGGTGGCGCCCTTAATCCCGTTGGAAATAAAGAGGTCCTTAAACCCATCGTTGTCGTAGTCAGCGATCAGCGGCCCCCAGGACCATTCCGTGGCGGAGATCCCGGCCAAATTCCCAATTTCACTGAAGCGTACCTCCCCCCCTAGATTAAGATGCAGTGTATTCTGCATGAATTGCGGGGCATAGCCGTTTTTCAAAAATTGCTGGTACGTGGGATAAGGGTATTCCAGCCCGGAAGTCTTGTAGGTTTCAAGGTCATCAGGGAGCATATCCAGGGAAATGATGTCTGTAAATCCGTCGTTGTTGATGTCTGCTATATCATTGCCCATAGAGAAATGAGTGGTGTGCCCAAGGCGCTTTATGTCTCCGGAATTTACTTCCGTAAAGGTGCCGTTCTGTTGATTGATATAGAGGTAATCGTTCTCAAAAAAATCATTGCCTACATAGATGTCCGGATAACCATCATTATTGATATCACTTATTCCAAGACCCAGACCATAACCTATTTTACCCTGAAAAATGCCGGCTTCAGATGACACATCCACGAATTTTCCATTGTTGTTGCTGTATAACCGGTCACCAGACATGGGGTCCGGGGCCATCCGCTGAGTGCCTGTTCCGTAGGTCCGGTTGGGGTGGACCGAATGGTTCATTAAATACATATCGGGATCGCCGTCCAGGTCATAGTCGAAAAAGGCAGCCTGGGTGGAGAATCCGGAAAAATCCAGGCCAAAACCAGCTGCATCTTCCTTAAAGGCGGGAACTCCATTTTCATTTATGCCCTGATTGACATACAATAAATTTTTCCCGGTAATTGTTTTGTAATTCCCGATTTTACATATGTAAATATCCAGCAGGCCGTCCCCGTTAATATCGATGTGAGTTACCCCTGTTGTCCAGTTTCCGCTGTTGTTTATCCTTGCCTGGCGGGTAACATCTTCGAAGGTAAGATTACCGCGGTTAAGGTATAATTTGTCCTCTCCCTGGTTAGAGGTAAAATAGAGATCGATTAATGTGTCGTTGTTAAAATCGCCTGCGGCCACGCCGGCCCCGTTGTAGTAGTAGAGGTAGGTGAGAATATTTAAGTCCGGTGTATCCCTGAGTTCATTTTTAAAGGTGATACCACTAGATGAAGCAGCGAGTTTATTAAAGTGTTGAGGTGCCTTTTTTGAGCAGGAAAAAAAAGTAATAAACAATAGTATACCGAGTCCGTGAATCTTTTTCATATTCTACTGCAGATCGCGCCACAAGATATAGAATCTTTAAGCAATGAGGAAGCCGGCCGGCGTTAATATTTACATATTGCCGACGATGGTTTTCATTTACCGCCAAATCTTAATCGGATTTTGTTATTATTTGTACATACCTCGCATTTTTTACGAATAATCCAATATATTTAGGGATTAATCAAACCAAATTAAACTAAAATGATAGGTATCATATCTTTTGTCGGCTTTACCTTGTTGGTAGGTGTCATCTCTTATTTTGCGACCCGGACTACCGATGAAACCTCCTCAGATGGTTATTTTCTTGGGGGAAGAAGTCTGACCGCCGGGGTTATCGCAGGGTCTCTTTTATTGACCAATCTTTCAACGGAACAGATTGTCGGGCTCAACGGTAGTGCATACAAGGATGGCCTGTCGGTTATGGCTTGGGAAACCCTGGCCGCAATGGCTATGGTGGTAGCATCCATATTTCTTTTGCCGCGCTACCTCAAGGGTGGACTAACAACGGTACCCCAATTCCTGGCAAAAAGGTTCGATGTCAGCACAAAAACAATTACTTCCGGCCTTTTCTTGACCGGCTATGTAGTGGTGCTGCTTCCGGTAATCCTGTATTCAGGATCCGTTGCCATTAGTGGCATGTTCAATGTTCCGGAACTCCTTAATGTTTCGGATAAAACTGCCCTCATCCTTTGCATTTGGGGCATCGGAATAATAGGTTCCATATATGCTGTTTTTGGAGGATTAAAAGCCGTAGCGGTATCAGACAGCATCAATGCCATCGGCCTTATAGTCGGAGGGATTTTAATACCTGTTTTTGGTTTAATGGCTATTGGGGACGGAAGTATATTTGGCGGATTGGAGACATTGATGGCAGCCAACCCGGAACGATTTGATTCAACCGGAGAAGCAGGGCAGGAGGTACCGTTTTCAACCATATTTACCGGAATGATGCTGGTGCAACTTTTTTACTGGGGTACCAACCAGCAAATTATTCAAAGGGCACTCGCCGCCAAAAATTTGGCAGAAGGGCAAAAAGGGTTGTTATTGGCCGCATTTTTAAAGATCATGGGCCCTATAATTCTGGTGCTGCCCGGCATGATCGCCTATTATTATTTTGAAGGGGGACTGGCTACCAGTGATCTCGCATATCCGGAATTGGTACGGGCCGTATTGCCCACTTATCTTGTCGGATTCTTTGCGGCAGTACTTTTCGGGGCCATTTTAAGTTCCTTCAACAGTGTGCTCAACAGTTCGGTTACGCTGTTTGGTATTGACATATACAAGCAACACATCAACAAGGAAGCGCCCGAAAAGACCGTTGTGAAATATGGAAAAATATTCGGGGTTTGTCTGGCCCTGGCGGCCATGTTTATTGCACCTATGATTGCCAATGCCGGAAGCTTATTTAATTACCTGCAGGAAATAAATGGTATTTACAGTATTCCCATTTTAACAATTATTGTTGTCGGATACCTGACAAAGAGGGTTCCTGCTATCGCGGCGAAGATCGGGATCATCTCGGGCTCCATACTCTATATCATCAGCCAGTTCTGGCTACAACCCAAGTATGTGAATTCGGCACTGGAAGAGGCACAGGCTGCCGGAATTACCGATGCGGCCGAATTGAGGCTGATTGAAGCGGATGCCTATCCCCATTACCTTCATGTCATGGCCATTTTATTTATTGCTAATGTGGCCATCATGTTACTGATCGGGAAATTCAAGCCCAGGGATACCCCCTATGTACAGGAATATACCAGGCAGGTAGAGATCACCCCTTACCGGTATGTCAGGCACGTCGGTTTGTCAATTGTCATTATCGTTGTGGGCATTTATATTTACTTTGCGAAGTAGTCTCTTTCATAAGAAACCGGGGCGGCCTTTTTGTCATTCTGACCGGAATGGGCTGGAGTGACGAATCCGGGCAAATAGTAAAAAGCGCAGTAGTGCCCTCTTGTACTTCCAAGGGATAGTTCCCTTCGCACCCCACTCCGATAAGGCTACGCACTTCGACATTCAGGCGTAAGTAGGAGGAAGAATCTGCCAGAAGGGGAAATTTGGTTTAAATGGCCGATGAGTTTTAAACGACTGATTCGGGCAGATTCCTCACCCGATAATCGGGATCGGAATGACAAATAAGCGCGCCGAACGATCAAAAGAGCACTTAGATGTATTGATTGATGATGTTCTCAAACAACTCCTGCTTACCGCTCTGGAGCCGGAGTTCTCCGTTATCCATGGCAATTTCATAAAGATCATTTAAATTGAGTTTTCCCGCTTCAAAATCCCTTCCCTTACCCGAATCAAAGGAACTGTATCGCTCTTTGCGAAGCGAATCATAGGCAGATGAGGATATGATCTCATCGGCCACAAGCAGCCCCCTTGCAAAAATATCCGCACCACCAATATGGGCGTGGAATACATCTTCCAGATCGGTCGAATTTCTCCTTAGTTTTGCATCAAAGTTGATGCCCCCTCCCCGTAGACCACCAGCTTTTAGAAAGGTAAGCATTGCCTCCGTCACTTCATTGATATTATTTGGAAACTGGTCGGTATCCCATCCGTTCTGATAGTCACCCCGATTGGCATCCAAACTCCCGAGCATTCCATGTGCCGCGGCGATCTCCATCTCGTGCTGCATTGTATGGCTGGCGAGGGTGGCATGGTTAAACTCCAGGTTCAGCTTAAAATCATCCTGAAGCCCATATTGATGCAAAAATCCAACCACCGTGGCGGCATCAAAGTCGTATTGGTGCTTCATAGGTTCCATAGGCTTTGGCTCAATGAAAAAATTGCCCTTGAAACCCTGGCCTCTGGCATAATCCCTGGCCATACCCAGGAAACGGCCCATATGGTCCAGTTCTCTCTTAACATCCGTATTCAACAAAGACATATAACCTTCCCTTCCGCCCCAGAACACGTAGTTTTCCCCGTCGAGTTCCATGGTGGCGTCGAGCGCGAGTTTTATTTGTCCGCCGGCCCTGGCCACCACATTAAAATCCGGATTTGTGGAAGCCCCGTTCATATACCTGGGATTTGAAAAACAATTGGCAGTTCCCCACAGCAATTTCACCCCGGATGCCTCCTTTTTATTTTTGATATAATCGACGATGTCCGCGAGCCTTTTTTCGGAATTGGCAAAAGTTTCCCCTTCCCTGACCAGGTCGAAATCGTGAAAACAGAAATAATCAA
>DATGCB010000560.1:0-9274 GCA_035312365.1 Eudoraea sp.
AACGGTGCGTTCAGCAGCTCTTTCAGCCCTTTTACCCAGTTTTTTAAGGAGCTGTGCCTCTCCCAGGTGCATGCCTCCGATTAAAAGTGTAATTACAATGATGTACTTTTTCATGGTCATATGATTTTATTAGTGTTCCAGTTCCTTTATTCATTTTTAAAATGGGTGCTCTTGATCACCTTGTTTTTATAAACTATTTTCAATACATAGCTGCCTTTTTCCAAATGGGTAATATTCAGATAGATCTCATTGGCCTGTATATCGTAGACACTACCTTCATATCTTATCCTCTTCATAGTATTTATGAAGATTTTTTTGGTTAACAATTCAATGAGGTTATGCGGCTAAGACCCGGAGTATAATAAAATTAGTTCAAGGGTCTATTGAAGGCTATGACTTATGTATCTAACCCTATAACATTTGTAACATTGCTGTCCTGGCCTGATATTAAAAGGTTCTGAAAGGGTTAATTTGAAATGAATTCGGTAGGGGAGGAGCCGTATACTTCCTTGAAGCATTTGGTAAAATAAGAAGGATCATTAAATCCTACCTTATAGGCAATTTCGGAGACATTTGCGTTGCTGTTTTGCAGGAGGGAAGCGCCTAATTTGAGGCGCTGGGATCGGATGAATTCTGAAGCAGTCAGGCCTGTGAGCGCTTTTAGCTTTCTGTGCAGCTGCATCCTGCTCATCCCAACCGCCTCGCTAAATTCCTGGGTGTTGAAGTTGGATTCAGTAAGTTTTTCGTCGAGCACCGCCTGAATTTTTTCAAGGAATTGCTCGTCCATACCTGTAATGGCAATATCCTTTGGTTTTAGAATGATTTCCTGGCTGTACCTGGATTGCAGTTGTTGCCTTAATTCAATGAGTTGGCCGACTTTTGAAGTTAAAATTTTAGTGCTAAAGGGTTTGGTGATATAATCATCAGCTCCGGTTTCAATGCCCGCAACCTCATTTTCTTCCCCGGCCTTTGCCGTGAGCAATATGATTGGGATATGACAGGTGCGTTCATCATTCTTTAATTTTCTGGCTAATGCAATACCGTCTTTCACAGGCATCATAACATCCGAAATGATTAAATCGGGAATCCGGTCAATGGCCAGCTTAACCCCCTCGGCTCCGTTTTTTGCTGTCAGGATGTTATAACCTTTCTCAAAAGTTTGTTTCAGCAATGCCCTGACGTCTGCATGGTCGTCTACCACCAGCAGTATAGGGAGGTCATTGTCCGATATTGGAGTGTCGTCTTCGTTCCTCAATTCTCCGTGAGTTACCGGCTTAGGTCTTTCAATGGAGTTTGGTGAGGTGTGAATTTCCGATTCCTTAAACGATTTACTATCCACCGGAAGGACAACCCGAAAGGTAGTCCAGCCATCCTTTTCACTGTCAGCGCTAATCGTACCCCTATGTAGGGCAACCAATTCATGCACCAATGCAAGTCCGATCCCGGTTCCTGCACTGTGTTCGTCTGCCTGATAAAAACGTTCAAAAACTTTCTTCAGCTGTTCTTTTGAGAGCCCTCTTCCCGTATTTTTTACTTCGAATATAAGCCGCTGATCATCCAATAAGGCCGTGCATTCCACCCTCCCTTCTACCGGGGTGTACTTTATGGCGTTTGAGAGCAGATTAACGACCATCTTTTCAAGCGCATCCTTATCGAACCAAACCAGTGCCGCTTGAGATTCAGTAGTGCACCGGTACTCGATATCCTTTTGATTTGCGGCATGCGTAAAAGCATCTGAAAGCCCCTTTATCAAATGCAATGGCTCACCATTTTCCACCTGTAGCTTTAGACGCCCGGCCTCTATTTTGGACAAATCAAGCAATTGATCTACAAGATCCAGAAGCCGTTGATTATTGCGTTGCATCATTTCAAAATCGGACCGCTCTTTTTCGTTTAATTCCCCATTGGACAGTTTTTGTTCTATCGGGGCGGATATAAGGGTCAACGGGGTACGGAATTCATGGGAAATGTTCGCAAAGAAACGGGATTTCATACGGTCTATTTCCTGGAGTTTCCGGTTTGTTTTCTGGCGGTTGCGATAGAGGAAAAATATGAATATTCCAGCGACAGAAGTCAGTCCAATGCCCCCTAACAAGAGATTTCGCTGATTTCTTTTTTGCTGTTCAGACAGTTCATTCTGTGATCTCAGAATGGCAATTTCCTGTTCTTTTTTGTCAGCATTGAATTTCTGCTCCAACGCCATAAAGGCCTCTGTATTTTTCTTGCTTCGCTCAATATTCTCCAGGCTGTCAATCTCAGATTGTACGAGGAATGCCTGCCTGTAGTCGCCTGCCTGAATCCAATAACTAACCGAAGTCTTTAATAATTTTATTTGATAGTTGTCGCCCGGATAGTTGTGCCCATAGTGCTCAACATAGTCAAGGTAGGATTTGGCTTTCGGGAGGTCTTTTCTTTTTAAATAAAGTTCTGCCAAATGGAGGTTGGTGATTGTAAGGGAAACACTGTCCTTCAAATGTCGGAATTGTAACAGGGCTTTTTGCATTCGCTCTTCGGCCTGTCGCAACCGATTGGTCTTCATATCTATCCGGGCCAAACCCTGAAGCATATGGGCGACATTGAGGGTGTCTTTTTTCCTGGCGCTTTCGTCATATGCGGATTGAAAATAACCGTAAGCTTCCTCATAATTTCCTTCTTCCAAAGCTATTTCTCCCAGGATGACAGTATAATTGCTAATCCCTGGAATATAGTTCGTTTGATGGGCCAATTCGAGCGATTTTTCAAGATATTGCTTTGCTTTGGTATGGTTCCCGGAGTTAAGATAGATCTGGCCAATCTCACCAAGGGCATTTGCCAAGATGGCACTTTTTGTATTTTTGTCCTGGTAAACGGAATCGATCTTGATGAGGTATTTTAACACATTTTCCTCGTCGGTTTCCAGGGATGATAAACCAAAATACGCATTAGCGATGCCATAGGTAAAATCTAATTCTTCAGATAAGGCCAAAACCTTCAGATATAGTTTTCGGGCCTCTACAATATTGTTTTTAAAGAATTGATGGTTGGCCAGCCAAATCGTACTCATTATAACTTCAGAAGGCAGGTTGAGTGTTTCGGCATAGGCCAGTGCCTTTTCAAAATTCGTATTGGAAACTTTCATCTCGTGGCGCGTAAAATGATAATAAGCCTTATCATAAAGGTAGAAGTAGCTCGCTCCGGGATATCGGTCCCTATTCGCGATCTCTAATAGGCTGTCGAGGTGAACTTTTGCCCTGATAGCGTCTATGTGGATCAGGGAATCAAAGTCAAGGTGGTGCTGTGCAACGGCGGTAGAATCTTGGACACGTTGCCATTGGGAAAATCCTTGCCCCGGGATCGTAATACAACAAATTATCAGTAGCAGGAAGCGCATACATCATATGTTTTATTAACGCCATCCAATATGGAGCATCAGGCCCCTTTATATCTGACCCTAAGGTTATACATTTAACAACTTCCGTTTTATTCCGACTTCGATTGCCAAGCTCTAATCAGAAGTGTTTCAGTACCCGTTATAAAAAGAGCAATATGTCGCTAAAAGCATGGCTTGCCTGTGTTTCTGTTCAGCAATTCTGCCAACCTAACATCGTCAATACCTTTTTGATTGCGGAGTATACTATTTCCCTTAATCTTCGAACTTGGTCAGCACGCTGCTTCCGACTAAATTACCTTTCTTATTATAGCTCTCTTGTTTCACCATGCCAACGCCGCCGGCCAGCCACTGCTTGTCACTGCCACTCATCTTGACACCCATCTTGGACTCATGTTCACTGGTAATTACAGTACAGTCAAAAGTACCGGCCGGGGTGGTGATGGTTTCATTGGGACCCACATTCCTGTTGAAGATCCGGGTGGTCAGTTTCATGGTCATAGGCGTCATGCTTATATTCATCAACACTTCTGCATCGGGTAATGTTTGTCCGGGACTCAGATTGTTGGGCAGCTCCAGGTTAGTACCCGAAATATCTACCTCCATGTCTTTGTACTGCTCCAGCATACCAGGCGCCATCAGGGATTTAAAATCGATGGAAATACCGTCATTTTCGCAAAAGAGTTCATACTCCGAAGCCATAACCGTTTCCCCCTTGCTATCGGACATTTCATAACCAAGCGTTGCCGAATTGCCATTGGATTCTTTTACCGTGTAATCGATGACTGCGGTTGACTTCCCTTTTTTATCATAGGTGGTAATCTGAAAGGAAGTGCCTTCTTTAAAAGGATAATACTTGCTGCATCCGTTCTGGGCAATGCCGGTTCCGGAAATAAAAAGGGCGAGGCATGTTGCTATTAGTGTTCTCATATTTTTAAAGTTATGGTTAATTAGTATTGAGTATTAAGTATTCTTTTGCCAATTGTTTTCAAATAACCGCCTGTAGCATAACTCATTGGATCTGAATAAACTCTACCCGCCTGTTCTGGGCCTTGCCGTCTGGCGTGCCGTTGTCGCCAACAGGTTCGGATTCCCCTTTCCCGGAGGTCTGTAATCTGTCCCGGGAGACACTATAGACATTGACGAGGGCATTTTTAACGGCATCTGCCCTTTTTTTGGACAAATCCAAATTAAAGGCGTCATCACCATCAGAATCGGTATGGCCGACAATATTCAGGCTCATTCCACTTTCCTGTTGCAACACCTGGGAGATCTGACGGATGATCCCCATAGATTGCGGTTGTATATTGGCGCTCCCGGAATCAAACAATATGCCATTGGTAGATACCTTTCCCTCCGAGATAAGGGTTCTCCGAAGATCCAATCCCCCTTCTGCCACCTTCAGGTTGGTGATAAAAATACGCTCCTTCCCATCCTTGATGCTGTTGACATTAAATTTTAAGGTATAATTAACCCCGGGCGGTATCATCCTGGGGATATCAACATATTTTGTCTCATTTACCCAAAGTCTGTAGCGCTGCTTGTTTACTGCAATTGAAACATGCGGTCTGTTGAGAACCGCCTTCCTGATGTCTGCCCTAACACCACTGTTGATCTCACTCCCGTCACCTGCGACATGGTTCCTCATGCGAATATCGAATGCGCCATATTGCCCGACGGGTAACAACGCATAGGCAAAATTCTGACCGCCCCCGAATTTTGCATCGTCGCTTAATGTCACGGTAAGTGCTGCATTGGAGGAAGTTTTGTTGTCCATGCCTGAGGTAAGCATATCAAATTCTATCGTGTACTCCTCCGGCAGGGCCGGTACGTCAGGTATGTAATAAATATTGTATCCGGGGATAAGATCGAGCCATTTCTCCGGGGAATCATTGATGGTGACCACCTCCCCTCCACCGTTGGTATTCCACTTGGAAGGGAAGTCACCGATAAAGTCCTTGGAAAAATCATCGAAGAATAAAATTTTGTCTCCCGGCACAAAATCAAATTTACTGTATACCGTGATGGATTTCGGTCCACCCTCGTCCGCTGTTGGGGTATTTCCATCCCCTCCGCTATTATTTGGTGGATCACCGGGCGGAACCGGATTGCCCTTTTTATCTCCGGGGGATTCTTTTTTTTGTCCCGGCGTCAGAATACTGTCGAGCACCTCATCCGTTTTTTTGGAGGTTTCCTTGGCTACCTTCCGTTCTACGCTTCGCTCAGCAGCCCTTTCAGCTCTTTTCCCCAGTTTTTTAAGAATCTGTGAATTGGTTTCAGGGGTCACAGCCATAACAAGCAGGACAGTAAAGAATATTCTCAAGAACGTCGTAAGGGGTTTCATAAAAGTGTGATTTATAGTTATTTAAATATAACGAAAACCTCACACCTGGGCGGTTTTTATGTATATCTTGTTTAAAAATATACATAGGTGGTACTAAACTGCGTATCAATTCATCTTATAGACGATGAGGGAACGATCCGATTCTCTGGTAACCAGTTCTAATTTCCGGTCGTTATCAATATCGGCAACATCCGGGGTGGAAATGCCCAAAACAGGGAAGTTAGAGATACTTTCGGCATTACTGTCAAAAAGGTACGTCTTTTGACTTTGCAGATCCGTTACTGACACATATATTTTGTCGTTTATGTAAAATATCCTCGGTTTGGTATAGACGCCGAGATCAAGGCTTATTTTCTTTCCTTTAATGCTAAGAACGTTGTCATTCATAATGACCAGTGTATTACTGGTGGCATCAGTACCGTGATCTTCCTGTAGATTTAATTTGCTTCCAGTGATACCGCCCTTCTGATCAATCGCGAACAAGGTGCCACTCTTATCGGAAATGGTAAATTTATCCTTGTATACCAGAACGTCATTTTCAGAATAATCAAACCGCTCCTTAACCTGGATGCGCGGCTTTCCGGTCCGGCTTAGAATTTTTAGCGCGCCATTTTCCAAGGTTAAAACCAAATAGTCCTTTCTGCCAATTCTAAAATGTTTTGGCGCAGATAGGACCGGGCTGTCCGCCGATGTAAACGTAAACCCTTTAACAATGTCCCCCTTGGCGTTATACATGAAAAGCTTAGTACCCTGGCTGACCACAAACCGATAGTTTTTGTTATTCTCATAGTCAAAAACCGCCAGTGCGTTTAGATTACCTCCCGGGTAGGTTTTATTGAAGGGTTTCACTTCCCTGCCATTGCGATCCAAAATCAAAAATTGATTCCCGGTCGTAAAGGCCAGTTGCAACCGGCCATTTTTATAAAGATCCACCTGGGAAATTTTACCCTGTATCCTCCCTTCCAGTTTCTTTTTCCAAAGAACTTTTCCTTCACCCGATATAAGGTAAAGGTTATTGTCATCGTCCTGCACTACAATTTCTTTGGTACGGGTCCTGTGATTTAAAACAAATTGCGGATCGGTCGCCAGATCACCATCGAGTTCCACCGTAAAGAGTGGGGCGACCGTATTGCGCCTGGAAATTCCCTCAATTTCCCTTACAACGATGTTCGTATGATAAAAATTCTCGTCGGCAACGACCTGCGCTCCAAAACTTAAATCACTGCTTTGGGCTATTTTAAAGTCGGATCGTATCTGGGCCGTGAAATTTTGGCCCAGCATTTCTTCAAATCCGGGAGAATTTGCAATGAACAGAATGTTCGCTTCATCGGCCAGTGCTTCCTTCGCCGTTCCATATATCGCGCTCTTGGCAAAGGTATCATCCCTGTTGTAATGTGATATGACCGTTTGCACAGTACTGCGATCCGGTCCGAAGACAAAGGCATTTCCAATCACCGTATAAAAGGAGGCATTAAAATCGCTGATGAGCGGGTCAAAAAAATTATTCAGAAAATCATTTTGGTTGAGCGAAACGATTTCATAGCCCTGGTACTCTGTGGAAACTATTTTGTGATCCTGCAGGTATTGAGTTATTTCCTCGGCACCATACGTATGCAAAACAATCGCTTTTCGGTCTTTAAAGAAAATATGACCAATTTCTTCAACGGTAAGGAAGGTCGATTCCTTCACAAAAGGCAATTCCAGATATCGTTTTTGATTTTGGGCAAACTGATCGTAGTTATTTATGGAAAAGGCCAGGATGGCATCTGCCGTTGAAGGGGCAATGGCAGGGGTGGCACTTTCCAAAGGGTTGGTTTTTCGAAATAAACCGATAAAACTTTTAACTGTATCGCGTGCCAGCGACATTCCATAAAAGCGAAGGTTGTCCTGATTGCTTTCCATATCAAGGGAGATCCATTCCGCATAATTGGCAAAATGGACCCCGGTCCCTTCCTTAAGAATACGATCCTCCATGTCACCGAAATACAATGTATTTATAAAGATACTCCCGGATCTGTCCGGATTTGCCGTGTTGTACATTGTTTGAAATGTCGGATCAATATTAGGGACTTCCTGCCCATTGATTACCCGGGTTACTTGCTCCCTGGAAGAGGAAATAACCACATGGCCCTGCCACTCTCCACTGAAAAAGGTTGCTCCCTCAACCGTATAACGCAACAAGGTTGTGTTTTGGAAGACTTCGGTTTCCACGGATTTGTCCTTCACTTCCTCAAGATCGAGCAGCCCCGGTACCTTTGGAATTGCAAAAACAAAATCAGTGTTTTTCGCGGAACCCGACCTGAAAGCAAGGATCCCGGAAGTATCTGCCTCTACAAACCCCAGGGCTTTCAGTTTGTCTTCCATACCCTTGTAGGTTTCCGAATCACCCATACTGCTGATAAAAGCATTGTTTTTGAGGTCACTCTTAAATTGGGAGAGGTTGTTTATTTTGATAACTACAGCGGCCTTTTCGGGAAGAAAGCGGAGCAGGGAGGTATCTTGTTTTTTTTCCTGCTCGCAGCCAAGGAGAGCCAGCACTATAAATAGCCCCAAAACCTGAATTTTCATGAAACATACCTTTCCCGCAAATTTAAGACAATAAATAATTTCTGAGGGTTCTGAAAAACCTGCGCCGGGTTGAAAGATGACTGAACTATCCGGTAATTTACCCGATCCGTCATATATAGTTGCTATTTCAGAATGAAAGTTTCAGTTGTCCGGGGATTAACCTGAAACTCTTTCGATGAAAAGGTGAGATACCGTATTTTAAAATGGCAGCGCGGTGTTCCCGCGTGGGATACCCCTTGTTTTGCTTCCAGTTGTACATGGGATATTCCTCATGAATTTTTTCCATGTATGCGTCTCTGTATGTTTTGGCTAGTACGGATGCTGCGGCTATACTCATAAATTTACCGTCACCTTTTACAATACATTGGTGGGGAAAACTTCTATAGCGCTTAAATTTATTGCCATCGACAATGATAAATTCGGGGGCCAATGACAATTGATCAAGGGCTCCGTGCATAGCTTCAATAGAGGCGTTGAGTATATTAACCTTATCTATGGATCGCGGGGGAATGTGGAACACCCCAAAACTCAAGGCCTCTTCTTCAATAACGGCGCGCAACATTTTTCTTCTAGCAGCGGAAAGGATTTTGGAATCATTAAGCCGATTATTTGAGAAATGTGCAGGAAGTACCACGGCCGCTGCCGTTACGGGGCCTGCAAGACACCCCCGGCCTGCCTCATCCGTCCCTGCCTCCCCCGGGCCCTTATAGTAGTTCTTGAGCATGTGCTTTGGAAATGATCATGGCGTAATAATCGTCCTTTACAAAAGTACCTTTAAAATATGTTTCATCGCAGGGGTAATTTCAGTCAACTGCACAAAATGTGGGGCATCCTTCAATTTATACCTCATTTTTACCGGTAAGGTCGTGGCCAAGTTCCAGACAATGAAGGATCGAAGAGAAACTTTCACATTTCATTAGGAACAAAAAAATTAACTTTGTCCATGTAAGAAGTTATAATGAAGTATCTCCCTTTGCTGGTTTTGGTTGTAGTTG
>DATGCB010000561.1:0-4693 GCA_035312365.1 Eudoraea sp.
AAATGGCAAACCCTTTTCCATTCCGGCGAGAACCAGGAAAATGGTCATTTGGGAAATTGAAAACAACTTCCCGCCTACACCGGCAAAGGCCTGTTCTATTCTTTGCCGGCAAAAAGCGCAACCTTCAGTTTTGTAAGCCATTATTACACTTAGCAGTGAGCAACTTGATGCAGGGGTGGGTTATTAATAAAAAGTCTCGATGGTGGCATGGATAACCGGTAACATCTGCCGCAAAGTTTTTTTGGAAATGGTAAGTTCTTTAAGGGCGTTCAATTGGTCGAGGTTATGAACATCTGATGCCGCAAAGTCAATATGGCCTTCCTCCAATAGCTTCAGGGCCATTTTTGGAACTTCACTCCCATAGAAATCTCCCAGGGATAACAGATTCAATTGAAATAGGATGCCCTGTTCCTTGTACAGTCCATATTTTTTGGGTTTGTGGTATAGGAAGTTATAGCGTTCCGGATGTGCCAGGATAGGATAAAATCGCTTGCTGGCCGTTTTTATGATGGCCGCGTCAAAGTTGAGCGGCGGTTGCAGGTAGGACATTTCAACCAGCAGGTAGTCATTGCGCATTGGCATTACTTCACCCTCGCCCAGGAGATGCTCAAAGTTATCATCAATCATGTGCTCCGCAGAGGCCGCAAGCGAAATATTTTTAAAGTCCTTAGTGAGCAGTTCATTCTGCAAGGTTTCGAGCGCCCCATTAATGGTTCCGGGCGTATTGGGATAGTAGTTATGCATTATATGGGGCGTTGCAATAAACCTGGTAACACCAAACTCGGAAAATCCCCGGATGAGCGCTATTGAATCATCGGGTGTTTTTGCCCCGTCATCAATACCGGGAAGGATATGATTATGGATGTCCACAAACTTATTCAGGTAATCGATAAGGAATATTTTCTTGCTAAAAATTTGAAACATCAATCATGAATTTCAGCGCAAAAATAGTGTTTCTAGATTTAAAACTACCGGCGGCAGCATGTTTCGGACGGAGTTTAAAATCTGTGTTCTCCGGGTAATACTTCTATAATGATCACCCTGTATAATCCCGGGGGGCAAAAAAAAATTCATTATTACCGGTATTCTATTTATTTTGTGCCAAATTTCATTCTATGGCATATTATAATATAGATGCTAAACCCCTGATGACCTACGATGCGATCGTAATAGGATCGGGTATCAGTGGGGGATGGGCCGCCAAGGAGCTTTGCGAAAAAGGCTTAAAGACCCTTGTATTGGAAAGGGGCCGTATTGTGGAACACGTTAAAGATTACCCGACCATGAATCTGGACCCCTGGGATATGGAGTACCGGGGTTCCCTTACCCCTGAGGAGCGCAAAAAGCACTACAAAAATATCCGGTCCGGGTTTGTAGGCCGGGACACGGAACACTTTTATGCCAATGATGAGGAGAGCCCTTACACCGAAGTAAAACCCTTTCTTTGGATGCGTGCCCACCAGATGGGAGGGAGGTCCCTGCTTTGGGGCAAGCAGACGTATCGGTGGAGCGACCTGGATTTTGAAGCGAATGCAAGGGATGGGCATGGAGTTGACTGGCCTGTCCGCTACAGGGATATTGAACCCTGGTATACCTATGTGGAAAAATATGCCGGGATCAGTGGGGCCCCACTGGGCCTGCCCCAATTGCCCGACAGCCACTTTTTACCGCCTATGGAACTTAACTGTGTTGAAAAACATGTTAAAACCAGAATTGAGAAGGATTTTCCCGGAAGGCATATGATTATTGGCAGGGTGGCTCACCTTACAGAACCCATAAATGGAAGGGGTCAGTGCCAATACCGCAACCGCTGTAGCCGGGGATGCCCCTATGGAGCTTACTTTAGCAGTAACGCGGTAACCCTACCTGCTGCCCACGCCACCGGCAATTTAACCATCAGGCCATTCTCCATTGTACAATCCCTGGTTTATGATGAGCATAAGGGAAAAGCCACGGGCGTTCGGATCATAGATGCCGAAACCAATGAGGATTTTGAATTCAATGCCAAAATCATTTTCTGTAATGCATCTACCCTTAGCAGCACACAAATTCTAATGAACTCAACATCCAACCGATTTCCAAACGGGTTGGGTAACGACAGTGGTGAATTGGGACACAATTTAATGGACCACACCTACCGGATTGGGGCCACCGCCATGGTGGACGGATTTGAGGATAAGTATTATAGTGGAAGACGTCCTAATGGCATTTACATTCCGCGTTACTGGAATGTGGATGAAAAAACAAAATCGGATAAGTTTCTCCGTGGTTTTGGTTACCAGGGCAGCGGATACCGGGCTGGGAACAGGCATGCCGCAAACCTGGAGTCCTTTGGAGGTGAATATAAGGACGGTATTTTAAAACCCGGGCCCTGGGAATTCTTTATCACCGGTTTTGCAGAATGTCTGCCATACCATGATAATAAGATAACTTTAAACAGGGACGTTACGGACAAATGGGGCCAGCCAACGCTTTCAATAGATTGTGAATACAAGGAAAATGAACTGGCGCTCAACAAACAAATCAGGGAGGATGCCGTAGAAATGCTCGAAAAGGCTGGTTTGAATGATGTGGTCGGTTTTGACAATAATCACGAACCGGGGTATGGAATCCATGAAATGGGCACTGCCCGTATGGGGAGGGATCCGAAGACTTCCGTACTGAACGGGAAGAACCAGGTACATGCAGCCAAAAATGTTTTTGTAACCGACGGGGCTTGTATGACGTCGTCGTCCTGTGTAAATCCTTCGCTGACCTACATGGCACTTACGGCCAGGGCAGCGGATCATGCAGTTTCTGAACTAAAAAAATTCAACCTTTGATTATGGACCGTAGAAAAGCCTTAAAAACAACAGGAATGATGGCAGGTGCCGCCGTGATGATGCCATCGCTTTTATCGATCCTGCAATCCTGCAAGCAGGAATCGCGGTTAGGTTGGCAACCACTTTTCTTTGTGGAGAGCGAAGCCAGATTTATCAGCGCTTTAGTGGATATAATCCTGCCACGGACGGGTACTCCCGGCGCTTTGGACGTTAAGGTCGACATATTCATTGACAAGGTGGTTGCCGAAGTTTATGATAAGACCGCCCAGGAGGAAATAAAAAGCGAAATAGGCCTGTTCAATACGCAATGCGAGGAGCATTTCGGAAAGGCCTTTTTGGATCTTTCAGAAGAAGACCGCATTAAAGTACTTCAAAAGGAGGAGAAAGAATCAGCAAAATTTAATAGGGATGTATGGGGTACGACGGTAGGAGAACAGGAACCCATTGGTTTTTACAGATCGTTGAAGTCCATGGCGTTGTGGGCCTATTTTTCGTCTGAGGAAATAGGGAAGAATGTATTGAGTTACGACCCAATACCCGGCAATTACAAAGGGTGTATTCCCATGGCCGACGTAGGCAATAAATGGAGCCTCTAAGCGCAGGTTAACCAGTGTCTGAGATGACGTATTCTGATTTTAATATGGCCATGCGCGTCCTTGGGCTGTTAATCCCACCGGGGCCTGATCCCGGGTGCATACGGAAATTTCAGGGATTTGTAGTACTCCAGGGTTTTTCCCGGTTTTTCTACGCCTTCAGGAAGTTCTTGTTTTGAAAATGTCTGAAAATAGAGCAGGCAGGCATCCCGCCACCATTTAGCTTCCTTTAGCTGTATTTCCAGATGCATTCGCACTTCCTCATATTGTTCATTGGATATATAGGGTTTGGAATTTTCCCAGGTGAGGATCATATCCTTTACCTGATCCACACCTTCCTGATATTTCAAAGCAATTCCGTTCCAAAGGGTCTGCCCGTTTTTAAGTTTAAAATCCCAGGGCAAATGATGAAACCACAACAAATATTTCTCCGGGCATGTTTTGGGATCATTGAAAATTTTCGCCACCTCGGGCGCGTATTGCCCGGTGGCATTGCTTCCTCTTTGGGTACGGTCAAACCCGATGCCATTTTCGTCCGCCTTGTGATAGTAGGTGGGGTTCCATTCGGGCCTGCTGAGTTCCCTGACCCATGGCCCTGACCCGTAGTGGTGGCCCGTGTCAAAAATATGGTGTAGCCCTAATGGATTCATGTAGTTGACAACGGCCTCTCTTGAAGTGACCATCATTTGCCTGATCGGTTCTATAAATCCGGGATCATTGGAAAATGTGGTTTTGAGCCATTCTTCGGCAATGGTTGCCGAACTTAAATAGGGATCCCAGGCGAGCCTGCCAAATCCGTACCAGTTCGCCTGGGCAAAAAGATGTCCGGTCCAGTTAAGGTCCGTACCAATATTGGCCACCCCTGCCATTCCTGTCAGTTTATTGTTATGAAGGGAACCATCGACCACCCTGGCCACTGTGGATCCCTTTCCTTTGCGATAGGTATCTGAGTCCAGTGCTTCCTCGAACAGCCGGGGTAAATAGACCATATGGGTACTGAAGCCTAAATATTCCTGGGTGATCTGAAATTCCATCATCAAAGGGGTTTCGGGCATTGCTCCAAACATGGGGTGGAAAGGTTCGCGTGGTTGAAAGTCGATCGCCCCGTTTTTAGTTTGTATCATAACATTGTCCAGAAATTTGCCGTCATAGGGCACAAATTCGGTGTAGGCCTGTTTGGCCCTGTCATCAGCATCGTGTTCTGAATACACAAATGCCCGCCAGATAACCAGGCCTTTCTGGGGTTTTATGGCTTTTGCCAGCATATTGGCGCCATCT
>DATGCB010000562.1:0-2266 GCA_035312365.1 Eudoraea sp.
AATGGATATTCTCACCAGGATAGTAGCGGACAAACACAGGGAGATAGCCCTTAAAAAATCGATCATTGGCAGTTCCCAACTGGAACGTTCGGATTTGTTCGGCAGGGTGTGCCATTCCTTGTCCACTTCGCTTAAAAACAATGGGGTGGGCATTATTGCGGAACACAAAAGGCGGTCGCCGTCCAAATCGGTAATAAATAATTCACTAAGCGTTACCGACGTGGCAAAGGGATATGAAAGTGCCGGTGTTTCAGGGATGTCGGTTCTAACCGATGGGACCTATTTTGGAGGTTCCCTGGATGACCTGCTTTTGGCCCGGGCCACGGTAAACCTGCCCCTGTTGCGGAAAGAGTTTATCATAGATGAATATCAGATCGTAGAAGCCAAGGCCTATGGTGCCGACGCCATTTTACTCATAGCCGCAGTACTAGCGAAGGATGAAATAAAAAGGTTAACAACACTCGCCGAAAGTCTAGGGATGGAGGTTTTACTGGAAGTTCATTGTGCTGAAGAACTACATAAATCATTGATACCGGGCCCTCATATGATCGGTGTGAACAACAGGAACCTCAAGACCTTTGAAGTGAGCCTGGAAACCAGCAAGGATCTTTCAGCCCTGATCCCGGAGGAGTTTGTAAAGGTTTCTGAAAGCGGGATCAGCTCTGTAGAAGCGATCCGTGATTTAAGAACCTTTGGGTACAGGGGGTTTTTGATCGGTGAAAAATTTATGAAGACCGCTGACCCGGGAGAAAGTGCTTCAAAATTTATCAATTCATTAAGATAGCCGCATAGTGATGAAACTGAAGGTTTGTGGAATGAATCGGAATACTCTGGAAGTTGCAGGTTTGCAACCGGATTACCTGGGCTTTATCTTTTGGGAACCGTCCGAACGTTATTTTGACAACGAAATACCGGAAATTGACGCGGGCATAAAAAAAATTGGTGTTTTTGTGGATGCACCCATCAGCATGGTCGTTGAAAAAGTCCGTGAATTTTCATTGGATGCCGCGCAATTGCACGGTAAAGAAAGTCCGGCATACTGTAAGGAGCTGAATGACGCATTCCCTGAGAAAGGGTCGGGCAAGGCCATTTTGCAACAGAATTCATGTAAGATCATCAAGGTATTTTCGATAATGGACACCTTCAATTTTAACGAATTGCGACCATATGAAAGCGTGTGCGACTATTTCCTGTTCGATACCAAAGGTGAACTCCCCGGTGGAAACGGGTATGCTTTTGATTGGAAATTACTTAAGAATTATCCCTCTTCAAAACCATACTTCCTGAGCGGGGGTATCGGTTTGGAGGAAACGGCTTCCATCAGGAAATTCATGCAAACACCAGCGTCCAGATTCTGTCATGCCATTGATGTCAATAGCAGGTTTGAAACAGAACCCGGAAGGAAAGATATTGAAAAACTTAAACAATTTAAATCAGAAATTATTGATTATTGAATAGCATGACATATCAGGTAAACAAAAAAGGCTATTACGGTGAATTCGGGGGGGCATTTATTCCCGAAATGCTATACCCTAATACGGAGGAATTACGCCAAAACTATATTCGTATCATGGAAGAAGCTTCCTTCAGGAAGGAGTTTCAGCAACTTTTAAAGGATTATGTCGGCCGACCAACACCGCTGTATTTTGCAGGAAGGTTGTCGCATCGGTATAACACCAGGATCTATCTGAAACGGGAGGATCTTTGCCATACCGGAGCCCATAAGGTCAACAATACGATAGGTCAGATTTTAATGGCCAAAAGGCTGGGCAAAAACAGGATCATTGCCGAAACGGGGGCCGGGCAGCACGGTGTTGCAACCGCAACGGTTTGTGCCCTGATGGGTATTGAGTGTGTTGTGTATATGGGCGAGATAGATATTGCCCGGCAGGCGCCCAACGTAGCGCGAATGAAAATGTTAGGCGCGGCTGTGAGGCCTGCCCTGTCTGGCAGTAAAACATTGAAAGATGCCACCAATGAGGCTATCCGGGATTGGATCAATAATCCGGTGGACACCCATTATATCATTGGTTCCGTGGTAGGGCCTCACCCTTATCCGGATATGGTAGCTCGTTTTCAGTCTGTCATATCAGAAGAAATACAGGCGCAACTTTTGGAGAAAGAGGGAACCCCCAACCCCAATTATGTGGTCGCTTGTGTTGGTGGTGGTAGCAATGCTGCAGGAGCCTATTATCATTACCTGGACAACCCGGATGAGGGGATCATCGCTGTTGAAGGAGCGGGCAGAGGGGTTCATTCCGGGGAA
>DATGCB010000563.1:0-3688 GCA_035312365.1 Eudoraea sp.
CTCCCGCCGCAGGCGGGATGCGCTACCGGGCAGAGTTTATCCGACAAAGCTTTCAACGAAAGCGACGGCGGACTACATCCCGAAAATTTCAATGTTCATCGAGATATCTTTTGATACCTCTTTTTTTAATTTTCATTTCTAACCTAACAGCCTCTATTCGATTTTCACAAGAGTAGGTCTTTACCAATTTCCACGGTATTCCTTTGGAGGTAAATTTTTTACCTCCTTGATTATGCGTTATCAAGCGATTATCAATAGTGTTCGTGTTTCCCGCATAATGCTTAGCCAGTTTTTCACTGTACAATATGTAAACTATATGATCCATATTTTCCCTCGACACTCCCGCCGCAGGCGGGATGCGCTACCGGGCAGAGTTTATCCGACAAAGCTTTCAACGAAAGCGACGGCGGAATACATCCCGAAATTGGATTGCAAAAATATAAAAGATGATCGCAATAATTTCAACTTTTTCTAAAAAAGTGGCATCGGTGTCCTCACGGCTCCATCTGCCTGCATGTACCGGAAATTTGAAAAAGTTTTATCCCATTACTAAATACGCCGTATTTTTATTTCCATAAAGATCTTAATCATGAAATACGCAACCCTGATTTCCCTCCTCACATTGTGCTGCCAGCCCGTATATTCCCAAAACACAAAGAACACCCATCCCGATCAGGAATTAATCAAAGAGATCGAAAAAGCTGCCACCTTGAATCTCCTGCAGAAATGGTATCCGCTGTCCCTGGATACTGAAGAAGGGGGGTTCTACAGTTCCATTACTCATGACTTCAAAATTGGAGTAAAACAGGACAAAATGATCGTCACCCAGGCCAGGCATATTTGGACCAATGCCCGGGCCGCCAGACGATACCCGGAAAACACTGCTTACCTGGCCCATGCGAAACACGGATTTGAATTCCTGAGGGATAAAATGTGGGACAGGGACCACGGAGGTTTCCACAATCTTGTGACCAGGCAGGGAAAACCAATATTCAATGATGAGGCCAAAAAAACTGCCTATGGGAATGCCTTTGCCATTTATGGACTGGCAGCATACTATGGCGCCTCCAGAAACCGGCAGGCGCTGGATCTGGCTAAAAAAACATTCTACTGGCTGGAGGATAACAGCCACGACCCGGTTAATAAAGGGTATTACCAGTCACTGAATATTGACGGGACGCCCGTTGAACGAACAAAAAAAATGCCAACCACATCGACGGTGGGCTATAAAGATCAAAACAGTTCCATCCATTTACTGGAAGCCTTTACCGAACTGTATCAGGTATGGCCCAATGAATTGCTGGAGGAACGGCTGGAAGAACTTTTGATTATTATCAGGGATACGATAACTACGGACAAGGGATTCATGAACCTGTTCTTTGAAAAGGACTGGACACCCGTTTCCTTTAAGCATACGTCCAAAGAAAATATTGAGAAACATTACTATCTGGACCACGTATCGTTTGGACATGATGTGGAAACGGCGTTCCTGATGCTGGAAGCCTCCCATGCCCTGGGCGGAAATCAAGACGCCCGCACTCTGGCCAAAGGAAAAAGAATGGTGGACCATGCGCTGCGAACTGGCTGGGACACAGAAGCTGGTGGGTTTTATGACGGAGGGTACTATTATGGTACGGATGACAAAATAACGATCGTGAATGATCATAAAAACTGGTGGACGCAAGCGGAAGGGTTAAACAGCCTTTTGCTGTTCAGTTTTAATTTTCCGGATGATCCTATGGACTATCGCGGGCATTTTAACCTGTTGTGGAAGTATGTCAAGCGTTACCAGATGGACCAGGAACACGGTGGCTGGTACGAATGGGGAACGGACATGCGTCCGGATGCCAGGGACGGATTAAAAGGACATATCTGGAAGGCAACCTATCACAATTACAGGGCTTTGATCAATTGTAAGGGGCAATTGGAGAAAGGCCCGATGAAGCACTGACCGCAAAGGATGGATCCGGTCACGGAAAACCACCAGGCCGTCCTGATACCCCTAACCAAACATAATTGGATGAACCAAAAA
The DNA here is from genome assembly GCA_035312365.1 of Eudoraea sp. Lineage (GTDB taxonomy): Bacteria > Bacteroidota > Bacteroidia > Flavobacteriales > Flavobacteriaceae > JAFMPW01. Next base: position 2,033 of record DATGCB010000563.1, read on the forward strand.
GGAAAGGTTCAGGTGCCCTCCTGTGGTATCCCCTTGAAGTTATACCCATGGCCCGGGAATAGGTCCTATAAGGCATTGGCGATCATGCTTCCATTGCAGGGGATCAATAAGATATAAAATACGCCCCGTACACTCATACAAAAGCATGATACGATCAGCGCGACGCAAGAGAAGGTATGGATGGCTGTATAACACAGGACGCCGACTGAGGGGTGGCAAGCCAAGGGGGGCAAAGATGAGGCTGGTTAAAATGAGAAGAAGGTTCCGGGTCCTAAAAAGCATTCCATTGGAATTCATAATACCTCCATATTAAGGGCAAATACCGTACCCCTCGTAAAATAGTACATTGCCATTACAGGCCTCCTGTGTTGCGCCTGGCATATACCTGCCACCGGTAAATTCCTTTATCTGCCAAAAGTGATTAAGATTATAAGCTTTTAACGGATTACTACATAGTTCAAAATATAAAAATCAAAAGATGACAAATATCATATTCCGCGACCATTGTAATTTATATTTTTAACTGCATCCTGAATCACCTCTAAACTCTTGAGATTATGAAGAATAACAAACTAACGCGTTACCTGATGTTAATAGCATCGGTGTTTTTGTGTCTAAACTGTACCAGTGACCCTGTGCCAGGGCCTCCGGGCGCAGACGGAAGGGATGGTATTGACGGTGTGGACGGTACCGACGGGGTAGACGGGACCACGTCCTGTATTGCCTGCCACTCGGTTTCCCATAGGGAACCCATTGAAATGGCTTACGAACTATCCGGTCATGGCAATGGCGGTTCCTGGGCCCGGGGTACCAATGCCACCTGTGCCCGCTGCCACAGTAATGAAGGCTTCCAGGATTACCTTTCCAACCTCTTTATCGATTCCCTTGGCTTTGCGACAGCAGATCCTGCAGGATATACGGTGTCCAACCCCATAAACTGCACAGGTTGCCATGACAAGCACCGTTCGTTTGACTTTGCAAATGACGGGAATGACTATGCCGTCAGGACACTGGACCCGGTAGATCTTTTCCTGGATCCCTCCGTAACCATTGATATCCGGAATAGCTCCGATGATCTTGGGCGTAGTAATTTATGCGTGAATTGCCATCAGCCCAGGGACAGCTATGAAATCCCAGGGCCCACAGCCGATTACGAAATTACCAGTTCCCGTTTCGGTCCACACCACGGGCCGCAATCCACCATGCTTCAGGGGGTTATGGGTGCCAACATCGCCGGATCCGTAGCGTATCCGGGCGTTGGATCTGCAGGGCACAGGCAGGGTTCTTCCTGTATTGCCTGCCATATGGGTGAAACCACCGACGGCTCGAACGGCGACCACACCTGGGTGCCCACGGAAAACACATGTATTACATGCCATACCAACGGGCCTCCACCTGAAGTAGCCGGTTTTGCGGAAGATTTACAACGACTTCACGATCTGTTGGTGGTAGCGGGTTCCATCAATGACGACGGCAGTGCCATCCCTGGAACCTATAATGCCAACGTTGCGCAGGCAACTTGGAATTATGTTACCCTTGAAGAAGATAAAAGTGAAGGGGTGCATAATCCGAATTATGCCAGGGCACTCCTGAAGAATTCTATTGAAGCATTGGAAAATTAAAACAGTCCTATTGGAGATAAACAAAAGGAAACCC
>DATGCB010000564.1:0-4842 GCA_035312365.1 Eudoraea sp.
TGATTACAGCTGGTGTTTTTCTATTAATAGCAACAGCTCTGTTCTTGTACAACAAAACCATACTGATCGGAACAGCTCTTTTATCTTTGTATATGATTTTTATCGTATTAATTCATATGTACAAAGAGAAACCTTCTGAAGTCGTAATTCTAATTCTTATGGCTACCATATTTGCGTCGTATATTAGAAAACCAGAATTGTTTCATCTAAAACATGAATCATAAAGTTCAAAAAAACGATTTCTTAAATTAGAACTATTAATTATATATGACCATGGATTCCATAACAGTGCAAAAGGCAGAATTCAATCCCAGTATTAAGACCTATATACTTTTGGTAGTTGCATTTTTCCTGACAATCTCTGTTGCAGGTATACCGTTACTGGCTTTTTGGTTTTTTGGGCTTGGACAATACTTCAGCAAGCGGTTTTTTGAAAATCTGAAATGTGAATTAACAGATCGGCACTTAGAGTTTAAAAAGGGAGTTTTGTTTAAAGTTGAGAAAACAATCCCTCTGGAGAATATACAGGATCTGACGTTTATTGAAAATCCTTTGTTGAAATATCTTGATTTGCGAATCCTCAAGATTGAAACAGCTGGGCACAGCAACCCTCAAGGGAGTGACATGAAATTGATCGGCATTGTTGACTCTTCAAATTTTAAGGAGAAAGTACTTTACCAAAGAAATCTACTAAAGATCGAAAACAGAACAAATAAAAAACCGACCGAAACAAATAACAGTCAAATTGTCGATTTATTAATGGAAATCAAAAATATTCTAAATGATATTAAGAATAAATGATACTGACTATAACATGGACTCCAATGAAAAGCCATAGCCCAGTTCATCAAAGTTCAAATACTGGAAACACAGAGTTATCAGAGGATTTCCCGCCATTCCCAGAAACTTTTTAACCAATGTGAATTTCAGCAACTTTTCACCAAGTCTATAAGTAAAAAATATCAGGGTTTAGCTGTTTTTAGCTGGACCCTTTTTTCAAATATGACTGAACTGCTTCAGGTTTTTGCCAACGAAATAAAACAATATACGGTTTTCAATATAGGCAAAACACCTCCATACATTATTGTCTATGAAAAGGATTCAGAACTGCTTTTAAAAGCAATGTATGAAGTCAAACTAATTCCAGATACTAATCCACCTAAGAAGTTTGTTTTATTTAATCTACGTGTAATCAGAACAATAGATTTGCCCGTAGGTAGTTTTGATGTTGTTGGTGGATGCAAACAGTTGGCCAACCTACCCCCGTTTAATTTTTCCGTAATATTCCTATTGAGTGAAACAGAAATACAAAGTCCTGCATCATTCTGTAATAAAATCAGAAACGGCACTCAATTTTCATTTTAAGAATTTGCTGGATGATATAGCAAACTGCTGCCGCTCCATGATATAGAAAAGTATCCCGACAAGGGCCATGATCATCCATCCATTGTAGAGAAAATGCAGATAAAAATAAATGGCCAAGCGGTACCAGATAGATTCCGCGCCCAGGGTGTTCATGATCGCGCCCAAGGCCCAAGGCCCCAGACTTGATACTACCAGATACCAAAGTGCGGCGACCATACATCTATGAGAATTGGATGTTTTAAGGATTTTCGGAACGTTCTTAAAAAAAAACCATGTAAACCAATACGAGGCAAAAAGAAAAAGAGTCGAAAATATGATGGAGAACAGGGCATAACCTGTAAACGGAAAGGTCAACAGCATACCGACCAATGTAACCTGGGTATACCAAAAGATGTTACGATACTTTCTATCCAAATCTAATTTGCCCAAGTACAATTTGTACAACAAGGTGGTCAATGCCAGATACACCCACCCCAACAAGGCGATATGTGAATGGGTATGGACGATGAATTTGTAAGCAATGTGCATTTCGATCACGGGAAAAGATCGCAACACTACCCCTAAGGTCGCGGCCACTATAAAATAAGCGAGGGCTGTTTTGGTGTGTAATTTTAAGTCTGTCATTTTCGGAACAGCAATTTAGGAAAACAAGGGGACATCTCCCGAAAAGGTGAATACAAACCAATGGGGTGAACACCTAAAAAAAACCTGATAAAAGTCATGTATTAGGTCCTATAAAACCACCACCTTTGTTGGTCATTATCGAAAAAATAATATACCTGGAACCGTCCAAAAAATTAAATTGAGCATCATATGACCTATGCACATTCTTTCCATATTCCCGTTATGGGTATTGGCTTTACTATTGACACCCCCCTAAAAGTCTCGCAATTTGGCATTGACTCGGTAATTTCACTGGTCGATGACATCCTTTTGGAAAAATTGCGAAAAATGTACTGCGGAAAATTCGACCTTCCGTATACCGAGATTACGGATAAAGTGGATGACTTCAGGGCAAAGCGCATTACATCATATCTTGATATGGTACATACGCTCGCCCAAGAAAAATTCGAGGATTTTAAAAATGCCACGGTCGAAGCGATGAACGGCATCAAGGAATATTTTAATATGTTGCCCGATACTTCAAGCCTAAAGCGTGAATTCAAAACCTTGACCCAAGATTATTTTAATCTCGATGAGTTAAGTTCTTGGGTCAAGGAACACATGCCCATGGGCAGTATCGATGTGAATATCATGACCAAGGTCGATAAGGACAATTATTTCAAAAAAACAAAGCTGCCCACCGAATATAATGATGCACATGCTGCATTAAGGGGCTTTGCGAACAGTAGCGTGAATTCATCCGTGATTCTTTCAGCGGGCATGAACCCCAGGCTGTACAGCTATTTAGAGCAGTTCAATGATTTTTATCCCGATAACAATGGAAATCTTAAAAAGAAAATAGTTTTAAAAGTCAGCGATTACCGGTCGGCATTGATCCAAGGCAAATTTTTGGCCAAAAAAGGATTGTGGGTATCAGAATATCGTATCGAATCAGGGCTCAATTGTGGCGGCCACGCCTTTGCGACCGATGGTTACCTCATGGGGCCGATTTTGGAACAGTTCAAAGAAAATCGAAACGATCTTGTCGTATCGGTACATGAACTGCTGATCGGCGCACTTTCCCAAAAAGAACGCCCAGTACCCAAAACCGCATTGCCTTTAAGGATAACCGCCCAAGGGGGAGTGGGCACTTCCGAAGAGCATGACTTTATTATGACCCATTATCAAGTAGATTCGGTAGGCTGGGGCACACCGTTTCTTCTAGTTCCGGAGGCCACAACGGTAGACAAGGCCACGTTGGAAAAATTGTTACTGGCCAGGGAAGAGGACCTCTATCTGAGCAACATTTCCCCATTGGGCATTCCTTTCCATAGTTTAAAGGGAAATACAAAAGATTTAGAAAAGGAGAAGAATTTAGCAAAAGGAAGACCAGGAAGTTCATGCCCTAAAAAGTTCGTTGCCCTGAACAAGGATTTTATGGAAGAAGGACTTTGTACCGCCTCGCGCCAATACCAACATCTAAAAATCAAGGAGCTTGATGAAATGGCCTTATCAACCAAGGAATACGAATCCAGATATCACAAAATAACCGAAAAATCATGCGCTTGCGTAGGTCTTGGCACCTCTGCCTTACTGGCCTATGATCTTGACACGAAGACGGAGGGCGAAGGGGTTTCCATCTGTCCAGGGCCCAACATGGCTTATTTTTCCAAAAAATTGTCCCTAAAGGAGATGATAGACCATATCTATGGAAGGACAAACGTAATTTTCCGCACTGACCGACCAAATATGTTCATTAAGGAGCTGGGCATCTATATCGATTTTCTGAGAAACAAAATAGAGGAAACCAAAAAAGCCGTAACCGATAAACAAAAGAAGTATTTGGTCACTTTTACCAATAATCTTAAAGATGGGATTTCCTATTATCAAAATTTATTCGAAACCACAACCGAAATTCATTCTACCACTAAAGATCAGATTCTGTTCGATTTGGAAGAAGGCAATAAAACCCTTAGCCAGTTACATTTTGAAATCGTAAACCTATAAAAGCATGATATTTATCTTGTTTTTGAACTATCGATACCGCTATTTTTTTACCCCAATTAATTAAGGATAAAAAGGTCTTTATATTTTAAACAACTTTATCGAGAATTGGGGGGGTAAACTTGACATGATTCCCTGATTACCCGAGTCTTTTTTTACCAACTCCCCTTATGTTACGTGGATTGGTCTTTTTGCGTGAGCAGTAATACTTTTTTCTCGGTCCAAAAATTTAGTTTTATTTTTTTGTCAACTTTTTATTGTTGATAAATTTTTATCTCATTGATTATCAGCTGTTTTAACCTCTTTTTTTGTACACTTTATGATTTTTATCATAATTATGTTGTTTTCTTTTTGTCTAATTTTATGACAATTTTTAAGCCTTCGTTAACCATAAAATATAATTGATGCAAACGACAACCACCGCTAAACCTACCCAAATCTACACCCAAGAGGAAGCCTTTGAAGCTTCATTGATTTACTTCAAAGGCGATGATCTCGCTGCCCGGGTATGGGTAAACAAATATGCGCTTAAAGATTCCTACGGAAATATCTATGAGCGCACCCCTGACGATATGCACCGACGAATCGCAAGCGAAATTGCACGGATCGAATCTAAATATCCAAATCCCCTAAGCGAAAATGAAGTTTACGACCTGATCAAAAACTTTAAATACATCGTGCCACAAGGAGGCCCAATGTCGGGCATTGGCAATCCATTTCAAATTGCTTCGCTTTCCAATTGTTTTGTTATCGGTACGTCCGGTAATTCGGATTCGTACGGTGGAATCATGAAAGTGGACCAAGAACAGGTGCAACTGATGAAGCGTCGTGGCGGTGTCGGGCACGACCTTTCACACATACGCCCAAAAG